>NZ_JAVJQP010000008.1:0-79120 GCF_040218875.1 Coleofasciculus sp. D1-CHI-01 | reverse complement strand
TTTATTGACAACTTTAATTATGAATCTTTATCGAACTTGTGGTTTTTTGTCAATTAGTCAAGGACAGGCGTGGTTAGGAAAACATTGGCAAAAAATGTTGCTAATTTAACGATTGATAGATTCAAGGCAACTAATTTCAATAAAAAAGAAAACTCAAAAAAAAAGACAAGCCAAACCTAAAAATGACGAATCGGCAAGAAATTCAGCTTTTTTGCAGCCATAAATTAAGCAAAGAGTTGGGCTTAACAATATTTTTGAATAGAGAGAATTAAAACTCGCAAAAAAACGGTTTTGATCAGCAAAAATTTTGCTTTTATTTTGGTATATTTTTTGAAAATGAAAACCCCCTGATTTAAAGAAGTAAGAAGTTATGAATGTTTTAAATATTTACATCTGGGAATAATTTCATCTATAAAAAGAAAATCATTGCCGGAAATAGCGAAAACAGTGGGGATAATTTCAGCACAATCATTGCACCATTTTATCGCGAATTCACCTTGGTCAGTAGAGGAATTAATAGTTACGAAATCTACTCGAATATAACTTCACCTGTCTTGGTACTGCTATATTATTGCCACAACGGATACCGAAGACTTCAACCGATTACTCAAACAGCATCACATTGACGCTAGACGCTGGAGAGATATTAAACCTTGGCTAAACAGTTGAAAACTTGAATCTCTACCTAAAGATAGAGGTAGATTTGAACCATTAACCTTGTATTTTTAGGGGCATCATCCTTGCGCCCAAAAAACTGGCATAAAACTGTAAAACTTCTTTACAAACTGCCGGAGATTACAAAAATTGACTTAAGTCAAAGCGTTATCTGCCAAAAATTTCCTAGAGTAGGGATAGAGAAACTGAATATAGGAAAAAGTAACTCATGTTTTGCGAACAGTGCGAACAAACTGCCAGTGGTAATGGCTGTCATCAGTGGGGCGCATGTGGCAAAAGCCCTCAACTCAACGCCGTTCAAGATTTATTAGTCTACTGCTTGCGCGGACTTGCGCCAGTGGTGATTAAAGCTCGTCAATTAGGCATTTCTACTCACGATGAAGATGTATTCACCTGCGAATCGTTATTCGCCACAATGACGAATGTCAATTTTGACCGGAAACGCTTTACCAAGTATGTCCGTGACTGTATCGAGAAGCGAGATAATTTAAAAGCTAAAGTCAAAGAAGTTAGCCCAGAACCCGTCAAATGGACAAGAGTGTCTGGGTATCATCCTGACTTTAATGAGAGTTTAGTCGAACAGGGTCAAGATTTGGCATTAGGCTTCATTAGTGAATCGGCGCGGGATGTTGATATCTTCTCCCTGAAACTCACGGTTCTCTATGGGATTAAGGGTGCTGCTTCCTACACCTTTCATGCCCAAGAATTGGGACAAGAAGATGAGCAGGTGTATCACTTCATTCAAGAAGCCTTAGATGCCCTAAATCATCAAGATTTCACGTTGGATGATTGGGTGAATTTAGCCTTAAAGGTGGGAGAAATGAACCTGCGGGCGATGGAATTATTGGATGCGGGACATACCAATACCTATGGACATCCCACACCGACACCCGTTCCCCTGAATCCCCGAAAAGGCAAAGCTATCCTTGTCTCTGGACATGATATCAGACAACTGGAAGCAATCCTGAAACAGACGGCTGATAAAGGGATTACCGTTTACACCCACGGTGAACTTTTACCCGCTCACGGTTATCCTTTACTCAAACAGAACTATCCCCATCTGTACGGGCATTATGGTACAGCTTGGCAGAATCAAACCAAAGAATTTGCTAAGTTTCCGGGGGCGATTATTGTCACTACCAATTGTTTGATGCCGCCTCATGAAACCTATGATGAGAAACTATTTACCATTGGTCCTGTTGGGTTTGCCGGCATTAACTATATTCCGGCGGAGGAGGGTAACATCCCCAACTTTAGCCCCGCGATTCAACAATCCTTAGATATGCCTGGGTTTGTGGAAGAGCAACCCCCGCGTCAGGTAATGACAGGATTTGCTCGGAATGCGGTGTTAAATGTTGCGGATCAAGTGATTGATGGGGTTAAACAAGGCAAGATTCGTCACTTCTTCTTAGTTGGCGGCTGTGATGGCGCGAAACCAGAGCGCAATTACTACACTGAATTTGTGGAAAAAGTACCGGAAGATTGTATCGTTCTAACTTTAGCTTGTGGTAAGTTCCGTTTCTTTGATCAACAATTGGGAGAAATTGGTTCTTTGCCTCGGTTGATGGATGTGGGACAATGTAATGATGCGTATTCGGCGATTCAAATTGCGTTGGGATTAGCGAA
Source organism: Coleofasciculus sp. D1-CHI-01 (assembly GCF_040218875.1). NCBI lineage: Bacteria > Bacillati > Cyanobacteriota > Cyanophyceae > Coleofasciculales > Coleofasciculaceae > Coleofasciculus > Coleofasciculus sp. D1-CHI-01. Next base: position 76,819 of record NZ_JAVJQP010000008.1, on the reverse strand, counting down.
GGCGTTTGATATGGATGTGAATCAATTGCCTTTGTCAATGATTCTGTCTTGGTATGAACAGAAGGCGGTTGCTGTGTTGTTGACGTTGTTGTATTTGGGAATTAAGGATATTCGTTTGGGTCCCACGTTACCCGCGTTTATTTCTCCGAATGTTTTCAAATTTTTATCGGAGAAATATCAGTTGAAGGCGATTACAACACCGGATGAGGATTTGGCGGCTTGTTTGGGTTGAGTTAGTTAGGTGAGGGGGTGTGACTTTTGTCGCGCCCCTTTCGCTTGGATATTGGGTTTTGTTGTGTTAATTCGAGCTAGGGTATGGGCGCTCATACTAGTCCGCTGAACATGTCCTTTCCCATTGAAGCGCGATCGCACTGATGCTACTCAAGTCTTTGCTGCCAACTATAAGGACTACGACGAATGTGCAAGACGGCAAAAACGGTTACACACTCATCATCAACTGTGTAGTAGATAAAGAACGGAAACTTTTTCGTTAGTGTTCTGCGAATTCCTAAATCAATTTCCTGAGATGCTTGGGGAAATTGAGCAATGAAATCAAATGCAACATCAATAGCTTCTAAAAATTTTATGGCAAGCTCTGAGCTTTGTTGGGCATACCACTGGGCTGCTGCATCAATGTCCTCCTCAGCCCTAACGTCAAGCACAATAGGAAATTTAGCGTTCACGATACTTGCTCATTAGTCGTTGTTTTACCTCATTCCATGTATTCGTCTGTGCAGTATCGTGCGAGGAAAGGCGATCGCGTACAATTTCAAGATGCCATTCAGGAACAGGTATCTGCTCAGGTACAGCAATTATTAAATCCCAAAGTTGCTGAACGTAATCAATTTGCTGCTCCTTGCTTAACTGCTCGAACCCAGGTGGAATAGCTAAAGGCTGAGAGATAGACATAGGTGACATAAATAAATAGCTAGTCACCACCATAATAGCTTGGCAGACCGTCTACGGTGCGATTGGGTAACTCCAGCATGTGAGACGCGATCGCACTTGCTTGTGTCCGGTATACCAATCGGTTAGGTTCAGTGCTTGTCGCCATTGCTTTCAATGTAGCGACGTAGAACAGTATTAATGAGTCTCTTGTATTCTATATCTTGGGCTTTGAACCAAGCTATTACATCTGGATCGATCTGAATCAGATGGCGTGCTTTATCTGCTGGAATTCGCAGTGTCGCGCCCTCAAAGAATTCATCGGTTAACGGTGGGATATCAGAATAATCAATATCTTCATCAGACATTGATTCGAGTGCGTCCCAATTAGTACGTGAGGTATTGTTCAAATCGTTTTCGCTCATATCGATTTGCCTTTCGTGCTGAGATAATCCGGATTACATCACCCTGTCGTTCTGTCCAGACTACAACTGCTACACCGTTACCGAGAAAACCGATACCGAACCACCGATCCTCCCCATAATCAAAACGGTCATCTAGCTCAATCAGCATTGGACTTTCAAAAATTGCAGGAACGTCTGCGAAGTCAATTTGATGTTTACGAATGTTTTCGATATTCTTGGCTTCGTCCCATTCAAACTGCATGAAAATTTAATCAGCGTTAATTAAGCTATTTTACTACTATGTTATACTCGATTTCATGTCTTAGGCGGGAAAACCTGATCAAGTGGAGTGATACCGCCAGCCGCAATTTCCTGACGAACCATTTGGGCTAGCTTATCCCATTGTTCGTTGGTCGTGGATTCAAAACGAATTTTCCATGCTCGTTCATCTTCTAATTCGGCTAAAAGACGAGTAGCGATCGCATCTTGTTCTTCTTCTGGCAATTTCTCAAGCTGTGCAATAACGCGCTGAAGTAATTCAGTCATTTTTTTTAACTGTAGATAACCTACGACGATGAGTGAACTAAACCATGGCAGAATCAGCAAGATGAGAAAGGTGATTCTCAAGGCTGAACTCAACTTGGAAATCTGTAGCTTTAACCTTGGGAATAAGTTTGCCTTTATCTTTCACTAGCTCAACTATTCCATATCTTTCTAAAGTTTTTAGGGTTCTAGACAGGTTAGACTTCTTCCGATGGGTTAGCTCTTCAAGCTCTGAAAGAGAACGTGGCTCGTGGTTAATGATTATTCTCAGCAAGTCTTGATTTTCATTACTCAAGACTTGGGCTAGCGACTTCATCGATTCAAACCACACTTTCGGTTCATCTTTTTGTGGTTTATATTCTCCTTTGGCAATCGCTATAGTTCTTTTGATATAATCTTCTCTAGAGATAATCCCTATTTTCATAACCTTATTTTCCATGAAAATTACCTCTTATTTTGGCATAATAATGCGATTCACATCAGTCCAAAAATCTTCTAGTAGCTGACCTGCGCTTTCCAACTCATAAGCTTCGACAATATTTCGTTTGTGTTTGTGATCCCAGACAGTTCGATTAGCCGTGTATTTATTCCCTTTACGTTTTATTCCATGTGCATTATCGTATCCGATAATTCTTTCATTTCTACTGTTATGTAAAGTTAAACTATATTTGATGCCATGGGGTATATGCTCATTTGGAGCCACCTTCCGAGCTTCAAATTTCGTCCAATAGCCGTTTTCCATGGGGAAGATTTCCCCATCTAAGTCAAGTAACGTTTCAAGTCCGTAGTCCCTATCTTCTTGGCTCAAAATATCCTGTCTTTCTATTCCGTCTAGACAGTTATCATCAGATCATAACTTTATTGTGTCTCCTTTGTCAATCAACCTCTATGAAGGGGAAACGCTGCAAGTTCGTGCTACAGTACCATTGGGCAAGTTCCAGCATCTGAGACGCGATCGCACTTGCTTGTGTCTGGTATATTAACTTAGTTTAAATGGCACGCTCAGATGAGGCTGGTGGGCAATGCCCACCCTACGGTAGATCAAGGGTTTCGGTGATACCCAAATGCTTAAGCCGTTCGGCATTTAAACCTTAATTTTAATCATGGCGAAATCCTTGCCGTAGTGCGTTAAGCGAAGCCATGCCGCAGGCTTTGCATCTTGCTCGCTACATTGAGCATCTTGCTCGCTACATTGAACATCTTGCTCGCTACTCATACCCAATTTCAATGCATAACAGCTTACTCGGATAACCAGCCAAATACGAGTTATGTTTACCTGAATTGTACGCGATCGCGAGTGCTTATCGTGCAGACAGCGTAACAACGAATCTACTATTAACTGGAATCTTGAGACTGTCCACATTGTTTACAATACGGTAAATATTTGTAAGTCATACTGTGACAATTATGACATTCATAATATTGAGAAAAACCACAGTGCGGACAGTAGGCATCATGGGTCGGAATTTTCTTGGCACACCGGATACAGCGTGATTTTTGAACTCGCGTCGCTGCTTGTACTTTGGGATTAAAGACAATTTTTTGGAAGAATTTGATAATGCCAAACCCAATCAGAGGAATCAGTAAGATATAAGCATAACTGACCAGAAAAACGAGTCCGCCTAAAAGGGTGCTAATGATATCAACGAGAAATTGAACGATTGCACCAAATTGCAGAAACTCAAATATCTTAAAAATTAATGGTATAAAAAATACTACTGACAAATGCCAGCTAATTAGGGTAATAAGTCCATATCCTTTTCGTTGAGCAAAATTGTAAACTGATAAAGAAAGGAAAATTAACGGTAACAGGAAAAGCGCTTGAAAGCTGAAGTGGATGCTGGGAGACCAAAAGGATGCTTGCTGGTAGGCATTTTCAACTGACTGAAATGTCCCATCATCCTTAAGCAAGTTGATAAAAGCTAAACTTTCAGGTTTCGCCGTCAGTTGATTTTTCAGTTCAGCAATTTCCTGTTTAAGCCTAGCAATATTGCGGTTATTTTGTTCGAGTTGCTGTTTGGCTTTCTCCGCCTCGACTAGATTAATAGATTGCTCACGAGGCTGACCTGCTATTTTTTCCAATAAAGTTGAATCATATTGCTCACGAATACGGCGATTTGTTTGTTCAAGTTCATTGATTTCTGCTTGTTTCTGATCAATAGGTGTTATAATCTGCTGATTTTCTGGATTATTGAGTTGATCTTTGTAACTACCATAATCTAGGCAGGTTTGAGAAACAGTACCTAAATGTCCTACCGCCGCTTGTTGATAGGTTTGCTGAAAATTAGATTGATGGCTTCTTGCATATAGCAATGAAGATTTAATAACCTCATAAGCTTTATCTTGAGTAGTTTTTGATTGGTAGTTTTTCCACTCAGCATAACAGGGATAAGCCTGTGTAGGGCTAATATACCATTGGCTAATATCATTCAGTCCAGTAAAAACATTGATTAAGATAAAAATATCAATCAGGATAATGACAATCAAACTTACCTTATTGAGGGGTTCATCGTTGATTGTCCTTGATCGTCTAAAAAACTGATTCAACAGACGGCGTATTTGGGTAAGCATATTGTCTTTTCAAGAGTAGATTAATACGAGTAAATAAAGCTGTGATTAAACTGTCAATTTGATAACGAGGAATACGGAGAAACGCAACGGCGTTGATATATACCACTAGAGTATCGTAAGCTTTGCTGATTACTCCCAGTAATTCTCCCAATTATCTTTAAACGCCTGTTGTAGCTTTTGCATGTAAGCGTATGTTTTAATCTTCACCATCCACACCTGATTAGAGCTACGATTACCTCCCTTACATACAACACCCTCAGCAACACTATACTTTCCTTGACGGACATCATCGATAAACTTGCCAGTGATCTTGCCGCGATAAACAACTTTTGGGATGTTTAATTCACTGAAGTCACGGATAAGTTGCTCAGGATGAATGATTCCTTTATCAGTCTGGACATCAAAAAGTATAAGTTGTTTAGCCTCCTCTATTTTATGCATTCCAGCAAAAGAGCTAGATCCTAAAAATTCTGTAAATACTGTAATTTCCGGACAGAAATATTGAGGGTTATCTCGAAATAGGCTATCCAGAGAATTGGCAAAATCGTTCTGGAAAATCTCAGGTGCTTCCTCCAAGCCAGGATGATCAGCATTAAATTCAGCAATACCCATATCATCCAAATCAAATCTGTCTCGACGTGTGCCGAAAGCATACCAGCCAAGCTCAACCTCCCAAACCCAATGGAGATTAGTACCATCATATTTCTCAAAGGCGATACATCGCTCTAGAGGACAGTTTCTACTATCTGGGATTTTCGGATATACAAGCTTGACTCGTGACATGGCTATACATCCTGTCCTACAGAAGTCTAATTAATATATCATAATCCGACTTAGAGGACGCCAGTCTAATTATCTCCTTCTACGCTTGGTCGTAGATAATTTTGCAGCCGTACCTCTCCAGAGAATTAATAGAGGAATAGCAGCCAAGCCTAATGGGATGACAAGCGCGAAGGATTGCAAGATAATCGCATTAATCAGTATTAATAAAGCTGGTCCTCCAAAGATGAACCAACCAGAAATCAGTATCCACCAAGAGATTGTTCCCCCAGAGAGACTTCTAAAGGCTCGACCCCTGAGATGGATTTCTCCCATGGGGTCATATCCAGAGGGAATTCGTTCCTGATAGGGAGGTGTTTGATCCGGGGGAACTTCGATAAAGAGTTCATCTTTATTGACTTTATCATCGTCAAAAAAGGGGTTCGGCTCATTGTTGTTGACCTATCTGTATAATTCGAGGTTACCTCAGTTCATTTTTAACCAACTAAATACCTGATTTCTGGAAGCTGGAGAAACTCTGACAAAGTGATGGATTGGGTGGTTGTAGCTGTCATTGTTTCTGAATCCTGGGGTATGGAATGGGTTCTGAGTTTAGCCTAACTGATCACAGTACGCGATCGCTGTCCAATCAGCCGTAAGCCCTATTCACCTTATCCCCAACCATACAGATAGCCACAACCATTGATAACAAATAGATTAGCAAATATGCCCTAGGGGGGATAGTTCAGCAACAAGGGGAATGGTAGGGAGGAATTGAATGTTCTGGAATTAGACCTGGCATATCTGTAAGGATGATATATATTTGTATGCCAAAAACAAGGGGCAGATATAAGTGATTGATATTCTGTGGCTCCTCGTCTGTTCTGGCTTGGTATTCCTGATGCAACCCGGGTTTATGTGCCTAGAGTCAGGGCTGACGCGATCGAAAAATAGTATCAATGTTGCCATTAAAAACTTAGCTGACTTGGGCATATCTATCGCCTTATTTTGGGCGTTCGGATATGCTTTTATGTTTGGTACCTCAGTGCTAGGGTGGATTGGCTCAACTCATTTCTTCGTTCACGTTGAAACCACACCCCGATTGGCGGCATTCTTTTTGTTCCAAGCCATGTTTTGTAGCACCGCCACTACGATTGTCTCTGGGGCGGTGGCGGAACGGATGAAGTTTCGGGCTTATCTAATCTTAGCGGGTTTGGTTTCTGGTTTGATTTATCCCCTGTTTGGACATTGGGCGTGGAACGGGATTGATTTAGATGTATCCGTGGGGTGGCTAGAACAATTAGGCTTTGTAGATTTTGCGGGTTCCACAGTGGTTCATAGTTTGGGGGGATGGGTATCCCTCGCCAGTCTGATGATTATCGGATCACGCACCGGGCGATTTCCGGATCATCTACCGCCGCGAAAAATCCACGGGTCTAATTTACCCCTTTCGGTTTTAGGTGCAATGCTATTGTGGATTGGCTGGTTGGGATTCAATGGGGGCAGCACATTGAGTTTAAATGAGCAAGTCCCTAGTATTATTGTGCATACCGTGCTAGCAGGTATTGCCGGAATGATGGCAGCCGGAATGGTTAGCTGGTATCGGTGTCAACTTCCGGAAGTTGAATCCCTCATCAATGGTTCCTTGGCTGGATTAGTCTCGATTACCGCCTGTTGCCATGTTGTCACCTCTCCCGCATCCGTGATTATTGGGGCGGTTGGGGGGATTATTGCCACCTTGATGTCGAGTTGGTTAGAACGGTGGCGGATTGATGATGCGGTAGATGCTATACCTGTGCATCTGGGTGGAGGAATTTGGGGAACATTAGCTGTCGCCTTGTTTGGTCAACCGGAATTAGTGAATACGGGGTTGAGTCCAGTGCTACAGCTTGGTGTACAGGGAATCGGAATTCTTAGTTGTGGGATTTGGGCATTTAGCATAACCTATCTCCTATTATTCATCACCAATCGTTTTTTCCCAATGCGGGTGAGTATTGAGGCGGAACAGATTGGTTTAAATGTGTCCGAACATCGCGCCAAAACTGAAATTTATGACCTGTTTCAGGTAATGGAAGCCCAAGCCCAGACCCAAGATTTAAGCTTACGAGTGCCTGTTGAACCGTTTACCCAAGTCGGTCAAATTGCCCAGCGTTATAACCAGGTGATGGATGCGTTAGAAGATGCGTTAACGCGCACCGATGCCATTGTGAAAACGGCAATGGATGCGATTATTACCTTCACCAAACCTCAACTCAAAATTGTCACGGCTAATCCGAGTGCAAAAGAGATATTTGGGTATTCTATCAATGAATTCATCAGCATGGATATTCATCAGCTATTGGATTGGTCAACCCCCGCCGCCGATGAGACGTATACAGGAATGGAACGGTTATTAAAAGTGGGCAGACATGAGATTGTTGGCTGTCGCGTTGATGGGTCTCGTTTTCCTCTAGAAGCAACGGTTGTGGAGACTAAATCGGGTCAAGATTGCTTTTATACGGGTACATTTCGTGACATCTCTGAACGCAAAAAAGCCCAAGCCGATTTGTTTCGGGCAAATCAGGAAATTACCACGCTCAATGAACGTCTCAGGGCAGAAAATCTGCGATTGAGCGCTGAACTTGAGGTCACTCGTCGCTTGCAACAGATGCTGCTTCCAAAAGAGGCAGAATTGAATCAAATTACTGACTTAGAGATTTCTGGATTTATGGAACCGGCGACGGAAGTGGGTGGAGATTATTATGATATCTTACCGTATCGCGATCGCGTCCAAATTAGTATTGGTGATGTGACGGGACATGGTTTAGAAAGCGGCGTATTAAGCTTAATGGTACAAACCGCTGTCCGCACCCTCTTAGAAAGTAACCAAACTGACCCCAAGCAATTTTTAGATATCCTCAATCGCACCATTTATCAAAACATCCAGCGGATGAACTCCGACAAAAACCTTACCTTGGCTTTGTTGGACTATCAAAAAGGCATCCTCAATTTGAGCGGACAACATGAAGAGATCATTGTCGTGCGTGCTGGAGGTCATATTGAGCGAATTGATACCATTGATCTAGGGTTTCCCATTGGTTTAGATGCTGATATCGCTGATTTCGTGGCACATATTCAAGTCCAGTTAAATCCGGGAGATACTGTTTTCCTCTACACCGATGGGATTCCCGAGGCAGAAAATGCCAAAGGGATACAATATGGCATCGAACGCTTGTGTCAGATTCTCAGTCAGAATTGGCAACAATCTGCTGCTGAAATTCGGCAAGCCGTTATTGATGATCTACGCCAGCATATTCAAGAACAACAAATTTACGATGATATCACCTTACTCGTGATTAAACAAAGAAAAAATTTTAACATTTAATTGCCTATTGCCTATTGCCTATGACACACCGAGCGAAGTCGAGGTGTTGCCTATTGGCTGTTCCCTGTTTCCCGTTCCCTGTTCCCTGTTCCCTAACCAATGAAAAACAACCCATGGTTTTTAATCCGTTCTGCCCTAAATAATCGCGTTTTTCCTTATTTTGCCGCCTTCTTAACGGTAGTTATTCTGCTAACTGTAGTTAGGGGTTTTGAACGCGCTGAATACCAACGGTTTTCAGAACAACAACGTTCGGATGTTCTCAATCAACTGAGTGCAGCGAGAGCCCGCTTAGAAGCCGCCCTCAATCAGCGACTTTTTCTCACACGAGGTTTATTGGCGTATGTGTCCACGATTAACCCAGACATTACCCAAAGCGAATTTGAGCGTCTCTCTAGGGTCCTCGTCGAAGATCAACAAGGGATTGAATTCTTAGCCCTGTATAAAGATAACATCGTTAGTCATCTCTATCCCTTAGCCGGAAATGAAGACGCGATTGGCTTTAATCCGATGACTATTCCGGAAGAACGAGACGCCATTGAGAGAGCCATTCAAAGCCGCCAAACCGTTTTTGCTGGTCCGTTGCAGTTAGAACCTAAAAAAAATTGGGGATTTATTAGTCGTACCCCGATATTTATCACGCCCCCCGACCAACCTCCCCAAAGTGGTCGCTATTGGGGTCTAGTGGGTATTGGATTTGACCGGAACACATTATTTAAAGACGCCGAATTACTCAATCCATCCAGCCAAATCCAATATGCGATTCGTGGCAAAGATGGGTTGGGTGAAACGGGAGACTTATTTTTCGGCGATGCTAGTATTTTCCAACAAAATCCTGTCCGTTTCGAGGTAACGTTACCGAACGGATCATGGCAATTAGCGGCAATTCCTGATAATGGATGGGCATCAACGGCACCTATTTCCAAATGGTTGTGGATAGGGGGCGGATTATCAGCACTATTAGCTGGGGTGTTAGTTTATATCTTAGTCAGTGAGCCAGTGCGACTGCAAAAAGCGGTTCAACGAGCGACTATCGCATTGCGTCAGAGTCAAGATGCCCTCCAACATGCCAATGAAGAATTAGAAACGAGAGTGGAGAAACGCACGGCTCAATTGGCTCAAGCGAATCAGGAAATTACCCTGCTCAATAGTCGTTTGAAAGCCGAAAATCTGCGCCTGAGTGCTGAAGTTGAGGTAACTCGTCGTCTGCAACAGATGATGTTACCTAAACAGGAGGAACTGAACCAGATTGCTGAATTAGACATCGCTGGCTTTATGGAACCCGCCACTGAAGTTGGCGGCGACTATTATGATGTCCTGCAAAATAATGGTCATGTCACTATTGGTATTGGCGATGTCACGGGACATGGGTTAGAAAGTGGAGTTTTGATGATTATGGTGCAAACGGCGGTGAGAACGTTGTTGGAAGGAGCAAAAACGGATTCAAAGCAATTTTTAAGTGTCCTCAATCGAACGATTTATCATAATATCCAGCGAATGAAATCTGAGAAAAATCTCACTCTCTCCCTCCTGGACTATCACCAAGATAAACTGCGCTTGAGTGGACAACATGAAGAAATGATTGTCGTGCGTTCTGGTGGTAGAATTGAGCGGATTGATACCATCGATTTAGGCTTTCCCATTGGTCTAGTCGCCGATATTGCCGATTTTGTCGCCGATGCGGAAATCCAGTTAAATCCTGGCGATGTGGTGGTTCTCTACACCGATGGAATTCCCGAAGCCGAAAATCCCCAAGGCGTACAGTATGGGATTGAACGTCTGTGTCAGATTCTCAGTGACAACTGGCGACAGTCAGCCCAGGAAATTCGCCAAGCCGTGATTGAAGATGTGCGGCGTCATATTGGGACACAAAAGGTTTATGATGATATAACGCTGTTAGTGATTAAACCCAAACCATCCTTGCTGCGCGATCGCTCCGGCGTCCCACCAATTCAACAGGATAGTTAGGGAATAGGGAACTGGGAAAAAGATTACGCCTGACGCTTACAAGTTATGATTGTTTTCTTTGGCACTCCTCAAACAGACTACCGACAAACGCGATATGACTCAGATCTTTGGAGATTTCAACGAACAGCTACCTCCCAGTGAGGAATACTTGGTTATCCAATTTTCACCCAGCTCGATTCCGTTAAAGCATCGCTGGCGGAATAATGGGTTATCCGCAGATTTCATGGCGGACTATGTGGTAACATTTTTTCCCACTGACCAAGAGGATACGAATGCTACAGCTCAACAAGTGGAGATTAAGAGTGCTGTGAGTTACATTGCCAATGAGCTGTTAGAGAACGCCATGAAGTTTAACGATGATACCTCACCGCACGCCATTAGTATCGCCTTACACCTGTATAACGACAGCTTAGTCTTCTTGACAAAAAACACGGTTCCTCCCCAAATTCTGGATAATTTTCAGGCATATCTCCAGAAATTGACGACATCAGACCCCCAAGAGTTGTATATTCATCAGTTAGAACAAAATGCAGCAGACGAAACCAGCACGGCTTCTCGCTTAGGATTTTTAACCATGATCAATGATTACATGGCAACCCTCGGCTGGAAGTTTGAAACCCTGGCAAAGACGCCACCGATTACCACCGTCACCACCATGGTGCGATTGACGGTATGAAGCGTCAGTGCCGTCGTCAAGGAAAACGGTAAACATGAATTCAACATTTAAAATCCAAAACGAGGTATATTTTAGAGCTTACGGTTCGTGGTTTTAAGCCACGACATTAGACATCTCCGATAATTCATCTGAAACCATTGTCAAACAGTGGTTAAATCTTAATTTCTAGAGATGTCTATGAGTAAGTTTGTTTATTTAATCAGCTTTTGAGAACGCCATAATTTTGTCAAGGATGGGAAAAATGGAAGTTAAAAGTGATACGTATAGTGTATTGTATGATCAAGAAAATTCAATCGTTTCTTGGAAAGGTTCCCTACGGCTAAGTGGCACCGAAGAATATGCACCAATTATAGACTTACTCGATCAAGCCATAGAGAGTCAGCCCTCTATCCTGACGCTCAATTTGCGAGATCTGCAATTTCTCAACAGTTCGGGAATTAGCATGTTGTCGAAATTTGCGATTAAAGTTAGACAGAAAAAGACGATTAAAATGATTGTAAAAGGTTCTCAGAACATTCCTTGGCAAGGTAAATCGTTAAAAAACTTACAGCGACTCATGCCAAGTTTAACGCTGGAAGTCGATTAGTGTTCGCGGTAATGCTCAAATAAAAATCTATTGGGTGCAGTACATCTGTATGGGAGGAACTTCAGTTTAATATGCGCCCTGAGAGTAAGTAAGCTCATAACTGTGGGAATAAACTTCAAATATCAGTCCGAATGGATCTTCTACATAAACCATCTTGTAGGGTTTTTCACCAGGATAATACTCTCGAATTGGCATTCTCTGTTTACCCCCATGCGCTACTATTTTTTCGACAAGACCTTCAATATCACGATCTTGGACGCAAAAATGAAACGTGCTTGTTTTCCAGTATTCAAAATCTTTGGGTTTTTCGTTGTTTTTAAACTCGAACATCTCTACCCCGATCCGGTCACCGGTAGACATGTGGGCAATTTTAAAGGAACCCCAACCGGTGCCAAATACGTCAATACACATTTGACCTATTGCCGTATCTGACTCTTCTTCGATAACGGTTGGCTTCATGATGAGATACCAACCCATAACCTTGCTGTAAAATTCGACAGCCTTCTCCACATCTGGGACGGAGATTCCAATGTGTGAAAATGTTCTTGGGTAGTTGCTCATAGTATGCCTTCTCTAAAAAATTTAACTCTTCATTTTCTTTATCTTATTACACCGAGCGAAGCCGAGGTGTTCCCTGTTCCCTGTTCCCTGTTCCCTGTTCCCTGTTCCCTGTTCCCTGTTCCCTGTTCCCTGTTCCCTTTTCCCTCCCCTCACCACAAAACTTACTCAGCAGACCCTATATAGATATATGTGTTATCGCGTTTGAAAAATGTTTTGAACCATCGCCTTATCTAAACTTGCCGCCACTTGATCCAATTCAGTAATCTCACCAGCACTTAACTGCCATCCCAGCGCACCAATATTCTCTTGTGCCTGTTTCATCGTCTTTGCACCAGGAATAGGCAAAGTGCCTTTACAAATACACCAATTAATCGCAACTTGCGCCATGGTTTTTTCTTTGGAGGAGGCGATTTCTCGTAAACAACCTAAAAGCGGTTGGATTCCGGGTAATAACTGCTTAAATAACAAACGGCGTAACCCTTTCGGTAATGGATCTTTCTCAGAATACTTTCCCGTCAACAATCCTAACGCCAGAGGACTATAGGCAATCAGTTGAATTCCCAATTGATCACAAACGTCTTTGATACCCAATTCGGTAACAGGATAAGTAGACAAGAGTGAATACTGGACTTGTAACGTAGCAATCGGAACCCCTCGCTCTTTAAATTTGGGATAAATTTCTTGAAGTCGTTTGGGTCCATAATTAGAGAGTCCAACTCCCTTCACCAGTCCTTTTTCGTAGAGATCAGCCAAACCATCCAAAAGCCGTTCTTCTTGCCACGGTGCATAATTAGCAGTAGACCAATGCATCTGTGCTAAATCAACATTTCGTCCCAACCGTCGTGCAGAGGCTTGACAGGCGGATACAATTGAGCCGCGTGTCAATCGCCAGGGATAGGCGGCTAGCTTGGTGGCAATGCATAGGTTCTCTTGGTTTATACCAGAATAGTCGCTAGAGAATCGTCCCAGGAGTTGCTCACTGCGTCCATTTAATCTGCCTGTTCCATAAGAATCACCCGTATCAAATAAGGTGACGCCGTTGCTTACACACAGATTAAAGACAGCTTGCAACTCGTCATCCATGCTTTCGTCGTATCCCCAGAGTAGTCGATTTCCCCACGCCCACGTTCCGCAGCCCATGGTAGGAAGGGAGAGTTTTTGGCTAGTCTGCATAATCCTACAGAATGTTATTCAATCTGTGAAATCTGTGTTATCACCCAGATGAAGCAGAAAGTAAGCAGCAAGCCTAGATATGAGCTTTTCTGCCTAGACTTGCTGATGTCTTAGGTAACGGTTTAGAACAAATCGCAAAATTCTGCCTTCAAATCCCGCTCCATCAATGCTTCTACAGCCTCTTGGGGCGTAATTTTATGGTTGAGTAGGCGATAAACTTGCCGACAGATGGGGATGGGGATCTGCTCGCGATTGGCAATTTTAACCAATACATTGGCTGTGTTTACCCCTTCGGCGGTACTTTGTAATTCTTCGAGAATTTGCTCCAATTTTTTTCCCTGGGCTAAACCGTAACCGACGCGATAATTACGGCTGAGTACACTACTGCAAGTCGCTAGCATATCGCCCAAACCTGATAATCCGAAGAAGGTTTCCGTTTGTCCGCCTAAGTGAGTTCCAACCCGAAGGATTTCAGTTAACGCACGGGTAATCAGGGCAGATTTGGCGTTGGTACCCAATTTTAGACCATCACAAACCCCAACCGCGATCGCAATCACGTTTTTCAGAGTTCCTCCGAGTTCGGTGCCAAGGGGATCTGGACTGGTGTACACTCGGAAGAGACTGGAGGAAAATACCGTTTGCACTTCAGAAGCGGCTGCCATATCTGTACTCGACACCACTGTGGCGGCGGGGAGTTCTTGCTCAATTTCTTTGGAGAGATTGGGACCGGAGAGTACCACAATAGGATGGTTGGGAAAGTCAGCTTCCCAGATTTGAGAAGGGGTACGAGTTGTCTCTGGGTCTAATCCCTTGGTGGCGGTAATAATTGTCACATAATCCGGCAAACCAATTTCTTGAATTTTAGCCGCCGTCGTCGCCACCCCTTTCATTGGAATCGCGGAGACTAGCATATCAATATCCGCTAATACCTCTTCTAGAGATTCCTCGCTGCTGCGAGACCACAGTCGAACTTGATGATTCTTATGTCTGGCAATTGTTGCCAACGCTTTACCCCAAGCACCAGCGCCGAGAATGGCGAGGGTGGCTTCTGGCGCCGGTCTCCGGTGGGAGTGTGCATGAGCCTGATTGGTTTGTGAGGTTGTATCAGCTTGAGATGAGCTGGATTGAGAATTTGAGAGATTGCTCACCATAGATCTTATATTTTGAACTCAATAATTTTGGTCAAGTTAAGGGTCAAAGGCAAAAGAAGATGATGAGTTCTTTTGCCTTTGCTGATGTGATTAACTCACGGTTTGGGTTTCTTTCTGAGTCGCCATCGCGTAATCGGGAATACAATTGGCTTCCATGAAAGCGCGATAGTCCTCAACTTGGCGATCGCACTCTGCCGAACTCCAGCCGCCATATCGAGACAGGATGTCCGTCAAAACTGGCAGAATATCAAAGCCATAGTTGGTATGCATGGCTAGGCTAGTCCGGCGACGGGCAATATCTACCAACGTCCGCGCAAATTCTGACTGTACCGCATAGATAATCTGGGCTTTAATATCCGGCAAGTTCGGTGTAATCGCTTCTGCCAATTCCGGTTCTTCGTCGGTTAAGGCTAAAATATCCAACGCCTTAGCACCATAGACGTCAAACAGGTGATGGATTGTCGCCAAGGGTAATGTGGTGCGATAGTCTTGCAGCGCTTTTTCTAGACGGGGATCACTGGGTAAAATGGCTCCCGGCAAGGGTTTCTCGTAGGTGGGACAAGGGGGGGCGGAGCGTCCCAACTTGCGATAGACTTTATTCACCATCTCTTCACCCACTTGGCGATAGGTGGTGATTTTGCCGCCAATTAGAGAAATCAGATTACTCACACCCTCTGGGGTATGGTCATAGAGAATATGGCTGCGGGTGACACTTCCCGGTTTCTTCCCCTCTGCATTGGGTAAAGGACGCACCCCAGCATAAGTAAACTTCACATCTTGGCGGGACAATTGGGCAGTGGGCAGAATTCGATTAGTTTCGGTGAGTAAATAATCAATTTCCTCGTTGTCTGCCTTAATTGAGTCAAGAGCACCTTGATGTCGCAAATCAGTCGTGCCAATCAGATACATGCCCAACCATGGCACAATAAAAAACGGACGACCATCCGTTTTGGCTTCTACATACAATGTTGTTTCCGGTGCGCCGGGGAAGGGAGGGACAATGATGTGACTTCCCTTGGTTGGACCAATTTTTTTCTTCTCACCGATGGGCGCTGATTGTCCATTTTTCACCCCAGAGTGACAAACCTTATCCACCCAGGGACCTGCTGTATTTACAACCACGGCGCGATCGCTCCCTTGGACGGTGAATTCTTCGCCAGTTAAGGCATCTTTGCAAGTAATGCTGGTGATGCGACCCTCTTGGCGCTGTAATTGGGTGACTTCTGTATAGTTGAGAACCGTGGCTCCCGCTTGTTCAGCACAGATAATATTCTCTAATGCCAAACGCTCTGCATACGCCACCTGACCGTCATAATATTGCGCTCCACCGACTAAACCATCGGGATCGATATGGCGAAATAACTGCTTAAACTTCTTTTTAGGCAGCATCCGGTGGGGTAGCAGCGTTTTCTCGAAGCTCAAGATATCATAGAGCAGCATCCCGGCTTGAATTTTCCAATAGGGACGAGAGCGATCGCTGTAGATCGGAATCGTCAGCATTAGGGGCTTGACTAAGTGGGGGGCTGTATGCAGGAGAATTTCTCGCTCCCGTAACGATTCCCGCACTAGGGCAAATTCAAAATATTCTAAGTAGCGCAAGCCACCGTGAACTAATCGCGTTGACCAACTGGTCGTACCGCCGCAGAAGTCAGCCTTCTCCAGCAAAATCGTTTTAAGACCTCGCAGAGCCGCGTCTCTGACAACGCCAGCACCGTTAATGCCACCTCCAATGACAATTAAATCGTAGGTTTGGCTCTGGATGGTTTGAAAATCACGCATGATCCAGTTTGAGTAACATCTAACTTCCACAGTAGTCGCGACGGCGGCAAATTAGTAATCAAGAGGGGGGATAAGGGCGACAAGGAGACAAGAGAAGGGAGACAAGGAGGACAAGAACGTTAAGTCAAAAACTCAACACTTTCTCCCGCTCCCCTGCACCCAGACGTGCAACGGCACGTCTGGAACATCAGCTTAAACAGCTACGGCTTCCTGTTGCTTCGCTGTCTGATGTTTGGTTTTCTCAAACATTTCAAACAAGTGATCTGCCCAGCACTGAATATCGTATTTGGTTACGATGTCATACATTTTCGCCATCCGTTCCTTTTGCTCCTCAGGAGACATAGCCAGCGCTTGATCAATCGATTCATCCATGCGATCGATGGAGTAAGGGTTGGTCAAAATTGCATCCGGGAGTTCGACGGCTGCACCGACAAACTCGGAAAGGACTAATACACCTTCTTGTTTCTCGTGAGTGATGATATATTCCTTCGCTACCAGGTTTAAACCATCTCTCAGGGGCGTTGTCCAGCAGATATCTGCGGCTTTGTAGTAACAGAGCAAGTCCGGTAAAGGAACGGGTTGGGTATAGAGCATAATCGGTAGCCAGTCTAAGTTCCCATACCGCCCGTTAATTTTTCCAGCTAACTGCTCAATCTGAGTTTGGGCAGTTTTGTAAACCCGCATTCCAGACGCCGACGCCACACAGGTGACCAGCATATTAATTTTGCCATGCAAGTCGGGACGACGCGCTAACAGGCGTCCATAAGCTTCTAGCTTCTCACGAGTGCCTTTTACATAGTCCACTCGTCCGGCTGAGATAATTAACTTGCGATCGCCCAAACTTTCCTTAATTTCCTCAAACCGTTTTTGCGTTTCTGGCTTATGCAGGATAGAGAGAATTTGTTCGGGATTGGCTCCAACCGGGAAGGGATCGATGTTGACTAACTGATCCTTGTATCGTAGCTGGGTGGTCATTTCTGGCTCAGCCAATGCGATTCCCGTAGGGGTAATATGCTCAGGTACGGGTTCTTTCTTGACAATTTCCACTGGGCGTAGGCTGCGAGCCACATTGACGAAATTCTCTGAATAGCGCGGAATATGGAAGCCGACGATATCGCAGCAGAGTAAACTATCAGTAATTTCTTCCCGCCAAGGTAAGATATTGAAAATATCCACCGAGGGGAAGGGAGTGTGGTGGAAGAACGCAATCCGAGCATTCGGCTTTAGCTGCCGGATATAGTAGGGCACTAACCATAGATTGTAGTCATGCACCCAAATTAGAGCATCATCTGCCGCTTCGTCACAGGCGGCTTCGGCAAACAGGCGGTTAATTGTGTGAAAGTTTTCCCAATCTGAGGTTTCGTAAGTGAAGTGATAGGGGAATGAATGCAGAATGGGCCAAAATGCTTCTTTCGAGGTGATGTGATAGAAATGCTTGACTTGATCGGCAGAGAGGGGAATCCGGCGAACGTTGTAGTTTGCTTCACCTTCAACAACAATCCGCTGTTCAAAGTTAGCTTTCTGCTTAGCATTTACCTGTTTCCAAGCAATCCAGGTGCCTTGATTGACGCCGGCAAAGAAGCTTTTTAGGGTTGGCACAATCCCATTGGGGCTTTTCTTTGCCCGATAATGCACTTTGCCATTTTCCACGACCTCATCATAAGGTTCGCGGTGATAAAGGATAACGAGTGATGATTTCATGCAACTACCTCCAGGTGTTTACCATTAAAATTGGTACTATTCCCGATCCCAATGCAACTTGGATGGGAATATAATTTGATAGCTTCGATAAATTTAGGGTTGTCGAGTGTCCACAGTTATGATTTTCCCTTTTGACTTCCTACTTACTCTAATGAGTTGAGTATCTACTCAAAAATGACTCAATCGTTGGCTGGAAAACCCAGTCAGTCAATATTCTCCTGATGGGAAGTCAAGATTGAACGCATTATATCAAGTCCGGTGAATTGCCCCTAATAACAATGCTTTAACCGCAAGGGTTTCGGGCTTTTTTATTAAGGGTGATGGGTCCGGACATCATATTACCCGTGTTACTTATATTACCAACAATGATGTTTTTGAAGGTTGCAATAGATAAGGTCAGGGTTGTAATATCTGAGCGCTGTAGCATTGCCGATATTGGTTTAACCCAGGCTGTTGTTGATTGCAATCCCCTAAAGTCAACCGCTTTAGAGCGATGGCAACTCGTTGAAACAGATTGGAAGTCATTATTAGATCGAAAATACTCTCAACAGTCTAGTTTTGATGACAAAACCGCCAATATACGGATTAAATTGGCTATGCCATCAAATCCTAGGGGAATTGTGTTCAACCTCGATTAGTATTTGCCGTACTCAGTACTCTGCCCATAGGACTAACGCCTTAGCAGGTTGGCAAGAGTTTACTTGAGCCAAAGCTAACAACAAAACTGGGATACCTCAGAATTCAACAATAGTCTGACATCCAGTGGACAAGGATTCATCACTTACACTCTGGTTATGGATGATATCTGCCACCGGCAGGTTTCCTTATCGAGCAGCTATCTGTAGCTACTATACTATAAAAGTATAAAAAAGTGTAAATTTTAGTAAAATTTAGCAGAATACTTCGTCCCACATTGTTAGCGACGTGGGAAGATGGGGACTTCAGGTACACAGGGGTAAACGAACGATATAAGACATTAAACTATGCCCGATCGCAACGCCACCACCGCCGCTTGTACCCGGTCATCTACCGAAAGTTTGTTCATGATCCCGCGTACATGGGTTTTAACGGTATTGGCGCTGAGGTAGAGTTTAGCGGCAATCTCTGGATTACTATTGCCTTCTACGATCAGTTTTAAGACTTCTAGCTCTCGTTGTGACAAATTGGAAACATTGCCTGTGGGAGAAGGGGGAGACAGATGCTTGAGAACTTGACGACCAATTTGAGGATCGAGGTACGTTGCACCTTCAGCCGCCGCTGCGATCGCCTGGAGTAATCGTTCTACACTTGATCCTTTAACACAATAAGCATCAGCACCGCTAGAGAGTGAGGCAATAATTTCGCGATCGGTGGTATGAGAGGTGAGGATGACCACTCTCACCTCAGGGAGTTCCGCTTTAATTTGCTGAGTAGCAGCAATCCCATCTAAACGCGGCAAACCAATATCCATGACCACGATATCAGGTCGGAGTTGTTTGGTCATCTCCACGCCCATATAGCCATCTTCAGCTTGTCCCACCAGTTCAAGCTGGGGGTTAGTGGATAAGGATTGTTCTAAGCCAAGTTGCATCATGGGATCATCTTCCACAATCACAACTCGCAGGGGTGTGGAACTTGTTGGGGAATTAGTCGGGGAGGGAAGTTCTGAGGACATGGTTCATACCCAAGTAAGGCAGTAATGCGATCGCACTTCCGTATTTTACAAAGAAAGGATGTGTTCTTTTAGATGGATAGCCGGATGCGATCGCGCTAAACATCCCGCAATCCCTTAACCGTTGCTACATCAACCTTTTTGCAAGGCGGCAAATCGGAGCATATTTTCTTGAATTAAGAAAGAGTTTATTGTCGGTGATGCCGAGACTGATAGAGAAGACAGCGCAACTACCCATTTTGTATGGATGCGGATTTGCAGCTATCAGTTCTCCTCAGCTACTGGAAGACGATACTGACGAGCAATGTAATAGAAAAAGCGATAGTAATCAGCAAATTGTTCGCTCTCACAACGTCCCTGCCAGTTGTAGCTTACATTTTCCTGGGTCAGGGTTAGGGTCATCAAACTGATATCAGAGTCAAGGTTCACCTGAAGTTGACCCGTTTCACCTTGTTCAGTGAAGAAATTTTGAGGTTGAGATGGATTGAGTGGTTTGGATGTACTCTCAGGTGATGGGGTTCCTGGTTCGGCAAATTCTGCCCATCCCCTAATCTCACAGTCGGGATTCTTCGGATCACGAAAGGCTCGACCATCAAGATTGTCAGGTATGGGAAAGGGTATCCAATTGTTGGGATAGAGGAACTCAAAGTTAAAGCGGGGGTTGCGGTAGGTGTTCCAGCTTTCTGGCAAATCCACGTTAGTACCCTGACAGCTTACGAGTAAGACAGCCAGTGGCGCGATTCTAGCAATGAATTTCCAGGTCATTTATCAAGAGTCATTTGTCATTGGTCATTTGTAAAGTCGGGGCGGGTTTATTTACATCTAGGTGTAACCGAAAAGATAGTAGTGAAACCCGCCCCTACACAATCTTCCCCATCTTCTCCACGCCTGATCGGGCATCAGAACGGGATAATGTAAAGAAATATTACAAAGTTGCCGTCATGCTGGCTTACTGTATTGACAGCCAAGGAGAATGGCGCTAATCTGGCATACATACCCGGGTAAAACGATTGAAAATAATATGCAAGACAAGCAAAAAGTTACGTTGTATCTCCCACCAGGACTTCATCGCCAGCTCAAAATCCGAGCAGCCGTTGACTCAGACTCAATGTCGGCGATGGTCGAGAGAGCAATCGTATTCTATCTACACCACCCGGAAGTGGTTGACGAGGTAGAAGCATCCTACGGGAATACTCATCGGGTATACAATTGCCCCGAATGTTCTAACTCAGTTGTTATTCAAGATGGAGATATGGTTGCCCTAAAAAATCAGCCCAGCCTTCTGGATGATGAACTGCCTGTCGAGAAAGTGCGAGAAGAAGTTAAATCCCGTACCGATTCTCATACCGATTCTCAGGGCGAAGAGGAACTTGTTCCTTGTTGATAGTGTTACAAAAACAGCTAACTGCGAGAGTTCTATTAATGATGTTTGGGCAGTGGTTGTGCCGTCTCTAAGTAGGTCGATAGTCATGCAAGAAGAGATAAGTATTCTCATTCAAGCTCAATACCCTCTAATCTACCTGGTGACGTCAGAGGAAGAGCGGACAGAACGGGCAATAGCCATGATTGCTCAAAATAAGAATCAGCAACGGCGCGTATTCGTGTGGACTGTCACCCATGGGATTGTGGAGTATGGTCAATCACGCCACATCACCCAACACAATACAGTCTCTCCAGAAGCAGCTGTTCAATGGGTTATTCAACAAAAAGAACCTGGTATCTATATATTTAAGGATCTACATCCATTTATTGATTCTCCAGCAACAACCCGATGGCTGCGGGATGCGATCGCGAGCTTCAAGGCGGCTCAGAAGACGATTGTACTCATGTCTCCCATGCAGCAGGTGCCGATCGAGTTAGAGAAGGAAGTGGTGGTTATCGACTACCCCTTACCGGATTTGACCGAACTTAACCAAGTGCTGTCTCAGCAATTGGAAAAAACCAAAGGGCGTCGCACCACCACGGAAACGCGGGAGAAACTCCTGAAAGCCGCATTGGGTTTGACGCGAGACGAAGCGGAGAAAGTGTATCGCAAAGCCCAAGTCAAAGCTGGGCGTCTCACGGAAGCGGAAGTCGATATTGTGCTTTCTGAGAAAAAACAGCTCATTCGTCGCAATGGTATTTTAGAGTATATTGAAGAGGATGAAACCATTGATGCCATTGGTGGTTTAGAAGAGCTGAAGCGATGGCTGAAACAGCGATCGGGCGCTTTCACTGAACGGGCAAGAGAGTATGGTTTACCCCAACCCAAAGGGATGCTGATTCTGGGAGTTCCCGGATGCGGAAAATCCCTCATTGCCAAGACAACGTCTCGCCTTTGGGGACTACCGCTATTGCGGTTAGATATGGGTCGGGTGTATGATGGTTCCATGGTTGGTCGCTCAGAAGCCAACTTGAGAAATGCCCTAAAAACAGCAGAATCGATTTCACCCGCCATCCTTTTCATTGATGAGCTGGACAAGTCTTTTGCGGGGAGCAGTGGTTCGGCTGACTCCGATGGTGGCACCTCTAGCCGCATCTTTGGTTCCTTCCTAACCTGGATGCAAGAGAAAACATCGCCTGTATTTGTCATGGCGACAGCTAACCGAGTGGAACGGCTACCGGGAGAGTTTCTCCGCAAAGGTCGATTTGACGAAATATTCTTTGTTGACTTACCGAATAAAGAAGAGCGTCAGCAAATATTTAAGATTCATCTGAGTAAGCGGCGTCGAGATATAGAGCGCTTTGATATCGAACAGTTGGCGACAATTTGTGACGGTTTTTCCGGTGCAGAAATTGAGCAAGCCCTCATCGCTGCAATGTACGAGGCATTTGCACAAGACCGGGAATTCACCCAACTGGATATTATAGCGGCGATCAAAGCCACGCTACCGCTTTCTCGGACAATGACTGAGCAGGTCACAGCCCTGAGGGACTGGGCAAGACAGAGAGCGCGACCTGCTGCAGCCTCCGTTGCTGAATATCAGCGAATGGAGTTCTAAAAGGCTTTCTCCTGCTCCCAACAGGAGGAAAGGCTAGCAAATACTTGCTAGCAGTTTCAAAAGACGCCGCAATTTAACCGCGGCAGACCCAAGAAAAAAGCTACGTTGTCGTTTGTTTTCTATCTCTACTGGAGGAAATCTAAAATGTCTCACTTTAGCACTCTGCGTACCAAGATCACCGACGCCGAAATCTTAAAGGCTTCTTTGAGCGATCTAGGTATTTCCGTTAAAACGGAAGCTGATGTGCGCGGCTACAACGGTCAACGTGTTCGTTCGGACATCGTTGCTGTTCTCGAAGGCGAGTATGACCTCGGTTGGTCTCGCAATGGCGATGGTTCCTTTGACCTGATCGCTGACCTGTGGGGTGTTGCTAAAAAGCACAACCAAACCGAACTGATCAACTCGATCAACCAGAAGTATGCCGTTAACAAGACCTTAGCAGAGGTCAAGCAACGTGGCTTACAAAATGCCAACGTTAAACTGGTGGTACAAAAATAGTCCATCAAGGCGTTCCCAAGCTTACGGGTTAACCAATTGATTTGGGGTTGACCCGTTTTTTTCAAAGGTTATAGAACAAATGTTCTAGTCTTTTCCATAACATAATAACGGCGGGAAAACCTCTGATCCAGGGAGTTTTTCCGCCGTATTTTTGTATGGGCTTGGTTTTTGCGATCGCGTTCCGAACTGCGGTAGCCTTTTATTGGTGAGGAGATGTACGCAGAGGATTGATTATCATGGTAAACTCAGCAATCCGAGTATTAGCTCGTGTCGTCGCGCATCCGGGGAAGGAAGAGAAACTCAAAGCACTGTTGTTAGAAATCGTTGAAGCGACGCGCAAGGAACCCGGTTGTATCACTTACGAGTTATTACAAAGTCCAGCGATTCCCACAGAGTTTGCCTTTGTCGCAGAATGGGAAAGTGAGCAAGCGTGGCGAGTACATTTGGACTCGGCTCACATTCAGCAAGCGTTTTTAGAAGGCGAAGAGTTGTTCGCTGCACCGCCAGATATTCGTCATTATGTATTGTTAGCTTAATCGTTCTGATTCGGGTAGGGAATGATTGATTAAGTTATACAGTAGAAAAAACTGGGTGATCAGGATACCAAATCTCTACTGTATATTGATTTACAAGAAAGCGTATGTTTGAAGATAGTTTAAGCTCTTCTGAAGGGGCAAACTATAGTAAACTTGACGAACTGTTAGCAGCAGGGCAGTGGCGAGAAGCAGACGAGGAAACGTTTACGATTATCTTAGAAATTACGGGTGCGGATAAACGCGGCTATTTAACGAATCAAGATATTCAGCAATTTCCTTGTCAGGAACTTAGGGCGATTGATCAACTTTGGATTAAGTCTAGCAGTGGGAAATTAGGTTTTAGTGTTCAGAAGCGGATTTATGAGCAATCAGGAAAAAATTTGATGGCATTTGCTGATCAGATTGGCTGGCGGGTGTCGAATCGGTGGCAAAGTTACAATGAGCTGATATTTAATCAGAATGCACCAATAGGACATCTTCCTGCGGGTGGAGTCATGGGATGGTTGGCGTGGGGAGATCTTCGTGATGATTTGTTTGCTCGTGTTAGTACGTGCAATCTCTAGTATAGGGTTTGCTGAATAACTGTTGTGGTCAGGGTAGGGAACAGCTAAACCTTGATGTATAAGGGTTTTAAATGTCACTATCCAAGCTAGATCCCCGACTTCTCTAAGAAGTCGGGGATCTGTGTACCTCACTTACGAATGGAAGTTCTGACTAATACACATCAGTGCATATAAACTCAAACTTTTCCTATCCCCCTGCTGCTTTCTTCTCCACCGACGCCTTAACCTGCGCCATAATTTCCTCCATTTGACTCATCAATTCCTTCGCCTCCTCTAAATTTTTCTCATCAGCGCAATCATTCAGTTGACGCGCTAAATCTGACATCGATTCCACCGCCACAGACGCACTAGAACCCTTGAGTTGATGAGCTTTATTCGCTAACGTTACCCAATCTTGATCCGCCAAGGCTTGGTGGACTTGGGAGAGAAACATTGACCCATCATTAATAAATCCTTTCACCAATTCCAACTGAAACTCTGGATCACCACCAGAAATTTCTGACAATGCACTCCAATCCACCGGATCGACAGTCCCTTGGGTCCTATCTTGGCTGTCCATCTGTTTGCTGGATTTTGCCTTATTTTCCTTGACCACCAATGACCATCGCTGTAACATGACTTTCAGTTCTTTCACCATCACCGGTTTACTCAGATAGTCATCCATTCCCGCTGCAATACATTTATCTCGATCGCCTGGCATCGCATAAGCGGTCATGCCAATCACAATCGTATGGTGGTCTTTACCTTCCCGTTGCCGTAAGGCTTGCGTGGCTTCATAGCCATCCATCACTGGCATCTGACAATCCATTAACACAATGTCATAATCATTCTCTGCCAATTTTTCCAGGGCTTTTTCACCATTTTCCGCAGAATCCCACTGATGACCTAGGAGGCGGACTTGATGCTGGACTAATTTCAGGTTAATTGGCGTATCTTCCACTAACAAAAGAGTTAGCGACTGCTGTGGTTCTGTTTCCGCTTTCAATTTCGATGTCTTTGCTGCTAACTCAGCAACCTCTTGTTGAAAATCCCATCCTTTGTTGGGTAGTTCCTCTTTCAGCGAGGTGGTATTTAGGTCGATATGTCCTTTTAGTTGCTCAAGGAGTTTCTCTAACTCCCCAATTAGTTTAGCGCTACTCTCGCCATTTTTTGTTCTCGCCTCATGTCGCAGTTGTTCCGCCACATCGGGCATGGTTTGCACGGCGACGGAGGAACTGGCACCTTTGAGTTGGTGGGCTTTATTGGTAACCATAACCCAGTCTTTATTCGCTAATGCCTGTTTTGCTTGGTTAATAAAACTCGCGCCTTCTTTAATAAAGCCTTGGACTAACTCGAGTTGAAATCCTGGATCACCTTCGGAGATTTCCTTGAGACGCTTCCAGTCTACGACATTAGAGAGTAGACTACTCGTGGATTGAGCCGGAGAGGGACGTTCAGGTTTGGGGGAGACGCCTTTGACCACGGAGGACCATCGTTCTAATACGGGTGCCAAGTTTTTCACCATCACAGGCTTACTCAGATAGTCATCCATTCCTGCAGCTAGACATTTTTCGCGATCGCCTTGCATGGCGTAAGCGGTCATGCCAATAATTACGGTATGGCGGTCTGTTCCTTCTCGCTGGCGTAAGGTTCGGACTGCCTGGTAGCCATCCATTACGGGCATCTGACAATCCATTAACACGATGTCGTAGTCATTTTGGGCGATTTTGTCAAGGGCTTCTTGACCATTTTCTGCCGACTCTGATTCATGTCCCAATAATTGCACCTGATGGCGTACCAGTTTCAGGTTAATTGGTGTATCTTCGACTAAGAGAATTTTCAGACAAGTGGGTTGGGGTGCAGGCTGAGACGGATCAAGGATAGCTGATTGGGTACTGAAGAGGGTAGCGGGAATCTCAGCCGCCAGAATTTTCTGTAACGATTCCAGCAATTGAGATTCTTTAACCGGTTTAACTAAATAATCGGCAAACCCGCTTTTCAGCAAGGGTTGGGCGGAATCTCCGGCGTGCATCGAAGTCATTAGGACTAACTTGGTTTTTGCCCAATCCGGTTCAGCCAGAATCAACCGTCCTAGGGTTGACCCATCGATTTTGGGCATTTTCATATCCAGTAGCGCCACATCATAGGGTTTACCCGCTTCGGCAGAGGCTTGCATGGCATTGAGCGCAATAATACCATTATCAGCTTCATCGACTTCCATGCCCCTCGCCTCTAACTGATACTTGACAATTTGGCGATTAATTGGGCGGTCATCGACGATTAATACCCGTTTCCCTTGCAGGGATTCGGGGGAGATGGGTAAATTACTAAAGATGCGATCGCTCTGATTCTCCTCAGTACCCACCGGTACTTTCCCAAAGGTAATTGTAAACCAGAACGTCGAACCCACACCCAGTTGACTCTCGACGCCAATCTCACCCCCCATCATTTCTACCAGTTGCTTACAGATGGCTAAACCTAAACCTGTCCCCCCATATTTGCGGGTAGTCGAGGAATCAACTTGAGAGAAGGCTTGGAAGAGTTTACTTTTATCCTCTGGGTTAATCCCAATCCCTGTATCCCGCACAGCAAATCGCAGTTGAAGCTTGTCTTGATCCGGCAATTCCTGATGAACCGACACCCGAATCACCACTTCGCCAGATTCGGTAAACTTAATCGAATTACTGACTAAATTCGTGCAAATTTGACGCAATCGCCCCACATCTCCCATCAGTCGTCGCGGTACATCCGTATCCACTAACAGCGCTAATTCTAAATCCTTGGCTTCGGCTTGGGGAGAACACAAATCTAAGACATCTTCCAACGACCGATTAATGTTCAACTCATCAACATCGAGGCGCATTTCTCCGGCTTCGAGTTTGGAGAAGTCGAGAATATCATTAATTACACCCAGTAAATGTTCACCACTGACTTGCAAGGTTTTGACAAAATCCAGTTGGCGGGGATTAAGATCTGTCGTTAACAGCAATTCACTCATTCCCAACACGCCATTCATCGGTGTGCGGATTTCATGGCTCATATTTGCCAAGAATTGAGCTTTTGCCCGGGCGGCTTCGACGGCGGCTTCCCGCGCTTCTACCAGTTTATTTTCATACTCTTTTCGTTCAGTCACATCCCGGTTCACCCCAATCGCGGCGATGGGTCTACCCAGGTCATCCCGCAACGGCACAACCACGGTTTCGCACACCCCTTTATTGCCATCTTTTCGGATAAATTCAATCTCCCGCGTCCAGCGTCCTTCATGTAGTAAACTATCCAGCATTTGTTGCGTTAGGGCGGTGGCTTCATCGGGTTGATAAACCATGCCACAGGTTTGACCTAATACTTCGGTTTTTTCATAGCCAAAAATACGTTCTGCTGCTGGGTTCCAGTCCAGGATATGACCCTTCAAATCGGTGACAATAACACCATCATAAATCGTTTCAAACATTAACGCTTGGCGGCGCAATGCCTCATCTGCCCGTTTGCGAGCTGAAATGTCTTGGACTAAACAAACAATTCCTTGAATCCTGTCGGATGAATTTTTCATCACTGAGGCGGTTACAGACACGGGAACAGAAGTCCCTTTTTTCGTAAAGAAGGTGGTTTCGTACCGACCCAGAAAGCCACTTTGTTGCGAATCATTTGCCTGTAAATGAGCTAGGAAGTTATCTTCTTTAAAGAAACGCTCTAAGGGTTGATCCCGCAGTTCTTTGGGAGAATATCCGGATAGAAATAATGTAGCTTCATTAAAACTCTCAACTCTAATATTTTTATTCAGCACAATGAGTCCATCACTCAAGGAACTGATAATATTATCGAGATAGGATTTAGATACCGTCGTTTCTTGGAGCTGTTTACTCATCTGATTAAAGGTATCCGCTAAGACACTTAGTTCGTCCTTGGTTTGCACCTCAACATAAGTATCGAAGTCCCCTTCGCCAATTTTTGAGGCGGCTTCTTTGAGTTTAACAATCGGCTTGGTGACGCGATCGGCTAAAACAATACCGAAAATAATTGATACGGCGACAACTCCAGTAATTGCTGTGAGGTTAATAATCAGTGAGTAGGTTGAACTGCGATTTGCGGTTTGATTTTCTTCTTCTAGAGTATTCGTATGAAAAGTAATGGCTTGATCAACAACGGCTAAAAATTGGTCTTCTGCATTCTCTAACGCTTGCCGTTTTGCCAAGATATCAGTGCGTCGGAAGTTTGTGTCATCTAAGGCTAAAATTTCCTGGCTGATTTCTGCCAATAGCAGTTTACTGATTTTTAATTCCCGATAAAAGCTTTGAGCTTGAGGGTTATTGGCAAAGGACTGAAATTCGGCTAAATACTGATCCAGAGCAGCAACGGATTGTTGGAAGTCAACTTTGGCTTGTTTTTCCGGTTCTTCGTCTTGAGCTGTTGGCGAGGTGGTGGTCGATTTTCCTTCGATCACAGCATAACTATAGGCTTTATTGGTTAACCGTAAGGAGGCTGCCTTAATCTGATTTAATGCCACCAGTTGGCGGGTAGTACCCTCGGTAATCTGATTAAATTGCTCATCAACATTTTTCTTTGTTTGAATTGTAATAATTCCCAAAACAGCGACCAGCGATGCCACCCCGAGAAAGCCTGAGATAAATTTGGTCTTCAGTTTCATAGCTGTCTCCCGTCACTATTTTATCCTTCGGATATTTATCAGAACATTCCGGATCATCAGGTGGCACAGTCTGACAAAATTTTGGCAGAAGATTAATGTCACCTGAATGGGACGTTCTCTTATACTGTAGCCGACACAGATGCAGACGAAAAGAGGAAATTGTTTGAATAAAATTTAAGTGAAGGATGGGTGAATTTTTATTTTTGCCGATTAAATTTATGGGCTTTTTGTCCTTTGTCCTTCTTGATTTGTCCTTGGTCAGGGTTTAAGGACTGTTTATATAAGTTAATGGAGTTGATGTGATTTCCACTAACTGACTTAGGCTTAGGTCAAAATTTGCTCAAAAGCAGGTTTGGGAAAATAATTGGATTTGGGGTATTGACAGATGCCGTAGTTTTCCCTTAGACTTACTTTATAATGGGAAAATGTGCCGACCTATAGGGTATAGTTTCAGAGTATTATCTGAGCAGTATCAATCAAATAGCCCTAACTTTGAACAAAAGTCCTGTATTGGTGAAAATAAGACTCAAGTCACCAAAGAGACGGATGCGATCGCGCTTTTTATGAACCGATGCGACTAACGTAGAATTTAGATGGCAATGCCGGAGATTTTATCAAAAGCAGGTTGGAGGAAAATAATCGGATTTGGGGTATTGACAGATACGGTAGTTTTCCCTTAGACTTACTTCATAATGGGAAAATGTGCCGACCTGTAGGGTCTGATTTCAGATTATGCTTCCATCAGTAGTTAAGCTAATTATCCTAACTGGAATAGCGCTGACTTAAGCGAAATATTGCCAATTCGCAGACCAGTAAATAAATGTCTTATCTTTAGGTTCAAGTAAGAATGGAACTTACTGGCTAACTCTTTGAACCCGTTTTAACGGGTTTAAGCTTTGAGCCAGAACTTTAGTTCTAGGCTTAAGTCAGCGCTCTCCTTCATAGAGAATTGCGATGACGAACAGTTGATTGCAGCAAAAAACCCACCCCCATGAATAGTAGTGGGATGGAAAACGCCGGTTCTGGAACGGATAGAGGTTCTACACCAGCATCTTGGAGTGCCTCGTATGCATAGTCTCCCCATAAAGCATGACCTTTAGCTGTTGGATGGATCTCATCCCAGAATAAGTACTCGTCGGGGTTAGAACATACACCCAATTCAGTGAAGCAAGGCTCAGTCACATTGGTAAAACCAAATTCATCAGGCTGGGTGATGATCTCTTGAAACAGAGACGCCAGATCAAACGGTATGATGTTTATATCATCATAGGTGAGACGCAAATCATCGAACATTGTCGTTAAACCCGCGTTATGTTCCGCACTCACTTGGGTGAGTTCCGCTGCTTCTCCCTGTATAATCGCTCGGGGCGTTTTACCCAAATCGGGCAAATTAGGAATAAAGAAATTACGAGCGCCAGCTTCCGCTAAAGCCGTCACCCCAGTAAATAAATTGTTGATGGGTTCAGTACTATCACGCAGCCCACTCTTGCTGTAATCATTATTACCAGCCCAGACAATATAAAGGGCGTCAGGATTAGCCGATGTTTGAGCGACATTTAGGTCATTAATAAAACCATTAATCTCGGTGAGAACTCCTACGCCTAACTGAGGATTGACATTACCCAATCCTGTCTTAGCACCACCAAAGGCAAAGTTAACGCTATTGGTTGCTGTAGCACCACCGAAGTTAAAACTTACCCCTGGTGGGGTTGATGGAATGATTGGTTCTCCCACCGTTAATTCAGTCGATGGAATCAAATCAACTGCCAATTCCGATGTGAGAATGTCTATCCAGTTGTAGCCATTAGAAAAACGTCCTTTAAAATAAGGTGGACTAGGGGTAATCGGTACGGGTAAACCTGACGAGTTGGCGGCTGACGTCACATTGAAGACATTGCCGGGATCAGCGGAGCTATCACTAAACACATAAATCTGATTGAATTGGATTGCCTCAGCACTTAGCGGGTACAATAAAGATAAAAAGGAAAATCCTGTGGCTATTGCGGTAATTTTCATGATTTTAATGTCACACTCCTGTCACGACTCTTATACACCGAATTCGCCGGAAATGAGCATCTAAAAAACAAGTTGTATTGAATCTTTATTATGTTGTTTTTTGTAAATATTTATTGATGTAAAGGCTCATTAATTGTGTTCTAATGAAACAGGTAGGTCAATGTAGGTCAATAGCAGTGATAGCAGAAGGCAGGAAACACAAGTCAAAAGGGTTCTGAGGGAACAGGGAACAGGTATCAGCACTGCAATGATACTCTTTGGGAAAGCTTGGCGGTTTCTCAAACTTAATAAGGCAATAAAGACTGGCAATGAAATCATTTGAACAGGGGTTGATTGAGCAGCAACCAATTAACCAAGGACTGCTGCAAACGATTCGCCTGATTGGAGAGTATAAGGGAAAGCAAGAGTTATTCAAAGAACAAGCGCCCCAAGTTCTGGAAACGCTGCGCCAAGCGGCGGTTATTCAGAGTACGGAGTCTTCTAACCGGATTGAAGGGATTACGGTACCGTTGGAGCGGATTAAGAAACTGGTGACGGAAAAAACAACGCCACGCATGAAGCGAAGCTATCGCGTAAGCGAATCGCTCGGAACAGGAAATTGCTGGGTATCGGGATGTCCTAACGACGATTCACACGAGCTATGCCCATATCCCTTTTACGCCTAATATTGTTTTACAACTTCATCGTGACCTTTACCAGTTTGCGGTCAATACAGGTGGGCGCTGGAAAACGGTAGATAACGAAATTAGTGCTACCTATCCGGATGGAACTAAAGTGGTGCGGTTTCGACCCATTCCAGCTTATGCCACACCTGAAGCCATGGAACGTTTGCATGAGCAGTTTAATCGCTGTTGGCACTCGGGTGCGATCGAACCGTTATTACTCATTCCTACCTAGGGCTTGCTGCACAAAGCCGAAACCCTTAGCTATCAATGCTTTGAGCCATATTTACAGTGGATAAAGTGCAAGGAAATGGGGTAGCATCCTTCATAAGTAGGGCATCACCTTGCTCAGGTAAAATGTACCCTTGCTCCCCCAGCTCCCCCAGCTTCCCCAGCTTCCCCAGCTCCCCCTCACCACAAGACTTATTCAGCAGCCCCTACCTATATCCTAGATTTTTTGTGCATTCACCCGTTTTTAGATGGGAATGGGCGAATGGCACGATTAATTACCCTATTGCTGCTTTATAAAGCGGGTTATGAGGTGGGGCGATTTATTAGCTTAGAGCGGATTGTCGAGAGAACGAAGGAAAGTTACTATGATACGCTTTACCAGTCTTCCCAAGATTGGCATGAAGGACAGCATAACCTATTACCTTGGTGGGAATATTTTTTGGGAGTTATGGTGCTGTCAGCGTATCGGGAGTTTGAGACAAGGGTGGGAGTCGTTACTTCTGCGAGGGGAACAGTTCGTAGTAGGCACTAAAGTGCCAGAAGCGCTTAAGCGCTTACTACAAACTCTAAAATCGATAACTCAACAGTTTAATCATCGAACCATCCTGGGGCAAATCTGAGGGTTTCAACGTCAGCATATCACTGTTCACCCGACTTACAGGCATTCCCTCCATCACCGTTAAAAACTCATCCACCGGTTCAATCCCATAGTCCCCCTGACAGGTTTCATCCGCTGCTTGGGTACGGAAATGAGTCGGGACTACCATCTTCGGATTCAACACCGCGATCGCGTCTTTCGCCTCCCTCGGATTATAGGCTTTAATACTGCCGCCCACAGGCACAAATGCCACATCTGGACGCC
Source organism: Coleofasciculus sp. D1-CHI-01 (assembly GCF_040218875.1). Taxonomy (NCBI): domain Bacteria; kingdom Bacillati; phylum Cyanobacteriota; class Cyanophyceae; order Coleofasciculales; family Coleofasciculaceae; genus Coleofasciculus; species Coleofasciculus sp. D1-CHI-01. Next base: position 44,077 of record NZ_JAVJQP010000008.1, on the reverse strand, counting down.
CCATGAGGATTTTCTGCTCAATTTCAATCGGTGCAGCCGCCCCACCTAAATGGAGCAGTTTAATCCCACTTTGCTCCCATTGCCATGCCACATTATTCCCCAATCGGCGTCCCCCGTGGCGATCATGAGGAATACTAATCCCTTGGAATCGAATCCCCCCAATTTGATAAACGCCCGGTTGAAAGAGGATACGCGGATTTCCTGGCAATCCCTCAGCCGCACCTTCATCCAACAACTGAGAGCTAATTAAAACCAAATCCGACTCCACTTTCGGTGGACGATAGCCTGCTGTACACCCGACTGTCCGAAACGGATTCACCAAAATCCGCATCCCTCCACCTGTAAACAAAAAGCAGGTATGTCCTAACCACTTAACTGTCAGTGTTCCACTCGCCGACTGCGCCTCAGCCGACTGAAATTGTGAAGCCAGTGTCGTTCCTAAAGTGCCAAGCACCCCTGCACCCACGTAGCGCATCAACTGTCGCCGTTTCATCGTTAGTTAATCAATACTCCTCAAACTTAAGCTAGAACCATCGGGTTTTGAGTCGATGCTGGAAGAGAAACGAGGAAATTTTGCAATAACTGTTTACCGCAATCGGTCAAAACACTCTCTGGATGAAATTGGACGCCTTGGAGGTGGGGATAGTTCCGGTGTCTCACCCCCATAATGGTGCCATCTTCTACCCAAGCCGTAATTTCCAGTACGTCTGGACAGGTTTCTCGCTCAATCACCAGACTGTGATATCGAGTGGCGATAAAGGGATTGGGTAAATTCTGGAAAACACCAACACCGTTGTGATAAATTTCCGAGGTTTTGCCATGCATCAACACAGAAGCGGAGATAATGTTGCCGCCAAAGACTTGACCAATACTTTGATGACCCAAACAAACACCTAAGATGGGTACAGTTGCCCCAAGCTGGTGAATTAACTCACACGAGATCCCGGCATCATCTGGGCGTCCGGGTCCTGGGGAAATCACGATCCCATCAGGATTTAATTGGCGCAGTTGATCTAGGTCAATTTGGTCATTGCGGTATACCTGAATATCCGTGGCAATCGGTAATGTGAACCCAAGTTCCCCTAGATACTGCACCAAGTTATAGGTAAAACTGTCGTAGTTATCAATGACTACAATCAAAATTTACACTCCTGGGTAGCTTACCCTAACCACGACAAAACATTACACTTTAATTTAAGTTAAAAAAATAGCTTAGCGTATCAGTAACAGGATACGAGTCACCAAGGGCGGTAAAAGTAGGGAACCCGCAACAAGTAGGGCTGCGATCGCGGAGATGAGAACAGCACCTGCCGCACAGTCTTTGGCAACTTTTGCCAGCTTATGATAGGACTGTTTAACGGTTAAGTCAACCACCGCCTCAACTGCTGTATTCAGCAATTCCAGAGTCATCACTAACCCACTGGTTAAGCCAATTACGGCAATTTCCACAGGCGTTAACTCTAACCAAATCGCCAAGGTAATTGCTACTGTGCCAATCAGGGTATGAATACGGAAGTTCCGCTGGGTGACAAAGGCATAGCGTACTCCCGCCCAAGCATATTTAAAACTGACCAACAGGGTTGGGGCAATGCACCAAGCCAAGTCTCGTTTAAAGCTCTGATTCGGGTCAGACTCTGGCGGATTTGGCAGTGACAAGTTATGCACTATTGACCGGGAACTTGGAAGTAGGTATTGAGAATTGGGAGAGTGAGTATTGTTATAAACCATGGGGATTGAATTCCATTGCTAGTGATGAACTGACACCGAATCCAGTGTCATTATACGGGTAACGTCAAGTTGACAATCTGGAGTAAAGCCTGCTGCTGGTTTAGCATTCGTTGCAAGCTTTCCTCGTCCGGATGATCCCACCCTAAAAGATGTAGCAACCCATGGGTTGCTAACCAAGCCAGCTCTATACTCAAGGGATGACCCTGATGTTGGGCTTGGCGATAAGCGGTTTCCACTGAAATAACTAAATCGCCCAGGTAGACTGATTCAGCCGCTTGCATATCTGGAGGTATCTGAGGCGAGTCTACCTCTAATGCGGCAAAGGCGAGTACATCAGTGGGTTGATTTTTGTGGCGGAACTGAGAATTAAGTGCCTGGATTCCTGCGTCATCAGTCAGGCGTAGTGTCAGTTCATGCGTCGGCGCTGGCGGACTATCGGGGTGCAGTGTTTCTAGCCATTGGCTGAACCAATGTTCCCAAGTGGAGGTGGAAATTGGGTTCGTCAGGGAATTTGCTTCCGGAGTCGCTGACTGGGAGGCTTCAAAGAAACAATCCTGCACTATTAGTTCGATATTCACTTGTGCCGCCTCTGTTGTGAGATGAGTTGTGAGATGAGTTGTGAGATGAGATATGGGAACGTTAACGAGTCAGGTAAGCTAAACCAATCAGCACAGCTAATAGACCCACAGTGGTTAGAAAAAAGTGTTGTAGGGATTTGCCTCCTTTACGCACCATGTTACGCATGGCTAATTTCACGTAACTAGGTTTCGGTTCATTCAAAGCGGCGTTAGCTGGTGTTGGCTGTTCAGCAAACGGCGGCTTCGCTGTATCCGGGGGTGTTGAGGATTGACTCATCAGTAATGGTAATTTGACGCTAAAAACTATTTTATCGCCTTTGTTTACAGAATGTAACAAATTGTCCTTCGTCATTTGTCATTTGTCATTCGTCATTTGTCATTTGTCATTCGTCCCCATCTCCCTCATCTCCCTCATCTCCCCCATCTCCCCCATCTCCCTCATCTCCCCCATCTTCCTCATCTCCCCTATGTCCCAACAACCGACAACACAATTTTTAAGTCCAGAGGAATCTGCTGCGGTAGATAAAGCGTTACTCGCATCTCATGAGAAGTTTTTAACCCGATTAACTATTTCATCCCTGCGCCTTTTAACCCATATTGCCCAAGACACAGGAGTGGCTGTTGAAGAGTTAACGCCTCAGCAGGTGATTGATTGGTTTGAACAAGACAGCAAGATTCGCCGCGAACAGGGAGCTGATGCCGCATTTTTGAAGTGGTGATTCCCCCGGCTTCTTTGAAATCCGATACAACAAGGCTGGATCAACAGGACAAATCCTGTTGATTAATTTCTTTTTAGAGAAAAATAGAGCTTTTTATTTTGGTGTTGCCCCTGATTTGTCAAGATTCAGACCATAAATTTTGACATAAGTTACAGCAGTTTGCTCTGCTATGCGGTACATTGTCGATCCCCCTAAATCCCATAAGCAAAAAAAGCTCCCGCATCCTCTGTCATCCCCCGTGCAAAAAAAGCTCCCGCATCCTCTGTCATCCCCCGTGCAAAAAAAGCTCCCGCATCCTCTGTCATCCCCCGTGAAAAAAAAGCTCCCCCATCCTCTGTCTTCCCCCCTCTGTTAGGGGGGACCGAGGGGGGTAGGTGGGAACGAGGGGGGTAGGGGGACGGTAGGGGGATCAAATAGGGGGACTTTGATCTACTGTACTTTATTACAGCGCCAAGCGCTGTAACAAAACTAAATTTATTCAAAAAAATAAAATAACTTCACTAAAAATTCATAGATTTGCTTAGTAATTTCATACGGATTTTTCCTATTCGCCAGTGAAGGTTAATTATGATGGCGAGTATACAAAACTCGTGTGTAGAGGTAATTCTGTGAAACTTAAATTAACATTTTTACTATCAGTCGCCTTCGTCGCTGGTGTAGCAGCAAAAGCGCAAGCGGCGAATTTTTTTACCTATAATCCGAATGAGCAAGAAATTTATCACAGCACATTTGATGACGCCGAAGATTGGCAGCTAAACAATACTACCGTCGCTCAGGGTGAACTTCAGGCTAATCCGGAGGCGAATTGGGCATCAGCCTACTACGATCTCTCATCGTTGAATCAATTGGATTTAGATGAGGGTGATATCGCTCTTTACTGGAGCGCTCGCACAGATCGAAGTAAACCCGAACTGGGTAAGTTCTTTATGGAACTGAATGTTGTAGCAACAGATACTCAGGAACCGCGCCAAATTAACTGGAATATCCGTCCTATTTCTCCCCGTGATGGCAATTTCCGCAATTTACCCTATTTACTTTACGTTGATCCCGGCTTTCATATTCCCCATGAAGTTGAGCAAGAATTGGTTGTTCCGGATCAATTTCCTGATACTGAAACTTACGAGAGTTTCCGGCTCACTCTCAGTAAAACGGGAGTGGATACGGTTGAAGTTACGCCCTATTATTGGCTGAATGATAATTGGCAAGCCTTTTCAGCTAAAGATGGTTCAACACTACCCATGAGCGTCAGTATTCAAGATAACCTAGAAGGTCAAGACTACTTTGAATCCCTCAGTTTTCGGTTCCGCCAAAATCGATCCTATCTTGATGCGGTTGCTATTACTCGGATTCCCACTGATTCAGAACCCGTCGATATTCCAGAAGCCTCTACAGCATTAGGTTTATTTGCCATGGGTGCTTGGGGAATTCGTAAGTTGATTCAAAAGCTGAATCGATAGAAGGATTACATGTAGGGGCAATTCATGAATTGCCCTCATTAGTTCAGCCACCACAGTTAGTCATAAAAATAAGTCAGAATTGCGACAGCTTTCCCTGCTAGTGCGATCGCAGTTGTTGCTCGGTTAACAATGTATTAAGCTGTCATGCATTTAAATTGGGTATTAGTAGCGAGCAAGATGCTCGCACTACAAGGCTTTCGCCGTTATTGATATTAAGGTTTAAATGCCGAACAGCTTAACCCAAACCCGATCATCTGCCAACAATGGCGGTACGGGTTCTTGAGTATAATCGATTGCCAAATCATAACTTGCCTGGTCGTACACATTACTCAACAATACCTGTAAATCGACTAAAGGTTCCTGATCTCCAGACTTCAATGGTAAGGGAAATGAGGGAATCGTATCTGGTAGATTAAAGGCATACAAATCAGCTTGAGGACGGCGATCTCCTCGACTGACTAAAATTCGATAATGAGTTTGACCATTGCTATGATAAACTGGCATAGGTTGACCCTTCCGCAGTAAATCAATTTCCACTAAATGAGTTGAACTGCCGAAGATTTTATTTCGTTTAGTTTCATATTGATCGCGACCTTCTCCCGAACGTTTATTAATCGGAGAGAGTATCTCAATGACGGTGACAACTTCACCCGTGGCGACTTCTCGGACTTCTAAATACCCTTGTTTAATTGTTTCCGGTAAAGGAACTTGTACCGTCTGAGGTTGAGTTGGAGATGGGGCGACAGCAACATTACTCATTGGCTGTTTCGTTGTCGCCTGTGAACGTTTGACCGTTAAATCAGGAATACCAATCAGTAGGGATTGTTCGCCAGCGGTTTCATACAGACGCACCTCAACCGCTGCTCTGTATTTTGGGCGCAGTTGAGGAGAAAGTGACCTAGCTAATTCAACAATTAGCCAGTGATGGACTCCGGGCCAGATTTCAGGATGTTCTAGGTAAGGGTTCATCCCCGGAAAAGGGTTTGGCATAAAAGTCCCTCCTCAGCATTCGATTCTCATTCCTTAAATTTTATCGTCGTTTTACGGTGGCGATGGGAAATCCCGGAATCAGACAGATTAATTAAATCCGTCTTCGCTTAATACGGATGAGTTTGCAACCAAGTGGTAATATGAACAGGTAGAGATATCTGAGTCATTAGGTATCCCTCCCCAGAAAAAGGATAGTGTGTATCAGGCATTAGGACGATTGTTCAAACGGGGACTGATTACCAAGCGTCCATCAGGCACAGGAAAACGAAATAAGGTCTATGGCATATCTAATCCTTATGATTATGAACCAAAAGAATCCTGTGACAACAAGCCAGAAATTGAGTCTATCAAGATAGAGGGAAGTCCCCCCCTATACCTGATAAAGTGTCAGTTAGAAAGTCTGAAACCATTGAAATAACTGAATCACAAGAAACTGACACTTTAGCTGAGAGCAAAATTAATATTTCACTGACAACCTCAAACGAACAAGAAAAGGTAAATCCTTCAATTCCTTGTATAGAGGAGATTTCGGTAAAACGCATAAGTTGTCCGTTTTCTTTGGCTGTAACCCTCATTCCCTCGTAGGAGGGAGAGCGACAATCGGACTTGGGTAGAACCATAAGGTGTCCCGAAGTTGAAAATGGAACCATAAAGTGTCCCGCCAGTTGTAAAAACCGGATGTAGCCATAAGTCTATTGACTACAAGCTTTTTGGAGTTCAACCCTTTTAATCGGAGTGCGATCGCGAAAAATAATCACAGTTATAGGAGCAGCTTATGCTTCCACTCTGGACAAGATATGATTAAAGTGACAGTTAAAATTGAGGAGTCACATTTTTTGTGTTGGTAGATTAGCTAGACTAAAATAACGTACATTTCAACCATATATTTGCTTAAAAAAATTATGTTCGCAAACTCTTTGTAGATAATCTGGTTCCCACTCATGAAATTAAATCTTAACTACAAGAAGATGGCAATTCTATCCTATAGTTCACGTAGGGAACTGCCGCCTAAACCCGGCATTTACTATATAGGTAATTCTGTCTGTCCAGTAATGTATATCGGTTTTTCATGTAACTTAAAGAATCGACATATAAATCATCATCGTCAAGCACAGTTCGAGAATATTGAGAACGCTGTCATTCAATATCGGCTGTTAACCGATGATTTATTGGCAAAAATTACAGACCTTAGAAAAGTTTTAATTAGATTGGAAAGACAGGCTATAAATCACTATAAACCGCCTTTAAATAACACCCAAATACCAGAACAGCCAGTATTTACAACATCACAAGGCTCGATTTACATTCAAACTCATAATGTTAGTAAAGCAGGTTATTGCGGACATTTTGATGGTCAGGATGGAGATGAGCTAGGAATAGACACAGGTAAATTATCTATGCTCATGAGAGCTATTAAAGAAAAGCGACCAGTTTTTTTAATAACATCTGGTTACTATGAAGACTATGACCTAGAAGGGTATTCTCACCTCTCTGAATTAGTCTATTATAGGAACGATAGAATTTTTCTTCTTGCGAGTCGCTTTATCCCCTATGGCTACGAACAATCCAACTACTTTTGCAACAAATATCTTCTGTACGGAGCAACTTCTAAAGTCTTTATCAACCCCTATGCCATTCTAAATAATAGACCTGGATTTGAAGAATTTAAAAGAAGCTACTTAAGATTGGGATTTACAAACTGTGAACGTTCTCCCTTTGCCAAGCAACTGTTATATCTAGAGCAGCTTGGTAGAAATAACTCATCAACTTAGCTCTCATCTGGGAAGACCTACAATCATAAATTGCAGAATCCGCAGTCAAAGCAAAAATCGCACCAATTGTTTGTAACTGGCGAGAATGTCAGATTCACACTGGATGCCAACGAAACCAGATTATCTGAAACTTATTATCAGCAGTTACTCAGCTAATACCTCACAAAATTATCTTTTGTTCTGAAGGTCAGTAGAATTTTTAAGAAGTTTCTATTGTAAAAATATGCGTCTTAATTTATCTTTTCTAGCTTGTTAAGGAGGACTCGGATTTAGAGTATTGAAGGAACAACACACTGTTATGTGCGACTGGAGGAGCTAACTGAGGTCAAATCGCTGTCTGCCAAGGCTTTTATAGTTTGCGATCGCTCTTTGTGTGAGAAATGCGGGTCAAAGAGCGAACCCCCCAGAGAAGAAGAAAAAGAAGAGAAGCCAAAAGCGGAAAAACTACTGATGTAAACTCCTGATCCGCCTGTACTCCAGCAAAAATCTCAAAAATTGTAGGAGTAAAGAGAAATTAGCGATCGCGCCCTGACATGATATAAAGGATTAACGGCAATGCGGTAAGTTATCCAGGTTCTACCTGATAATCATACATTCCATCTGAACCACTGTGCCATCAGGGTAAGCTGTCATGCATTTAAATTGGGTATTAGTAGCGAGCAAGATGCTCGCACTACAAAGATTTCGCTATTATTGACATTAAGGTTTAAACGCCGAACAGCTTAACTCTCCACAGATGACCTGATGGTAGAAATTCCCAGGCGATCGCGGGAATTCCACCCAAGCAAAACTTATAAATCTCAATAATCCCAAAGCGATAAACCAAGCTACGCGGCTCCTTGGTGTGAAGCTGGACTAAAAAGGCTGAAAGTGTTTTTATTTCGTTGTTTTATCGACTAGAGACTGCTGTCACCGGGGAATATTACTGCAAAGCGATAATCGGTGAAGATTCCGAGCGCGATCGCGAATTAATCACTGAATTGTTTTTCAGTAAAACACCAAACTGGCAAGGATTACAATAACGCCAGAGCTTAAACTATCGCTTGTAAGTTATCAGCTATCAGGATAACGCTTTCCCTGGAAGACAAAGCTGTCCCTGAAATTAAAATTGTGGCGATAAAGCTCCTAAAAAGTTGCACGTTCGTTGACATGAATGCCCTCACTGTGGGTGCAGTCTAGGTTGGTGTAGGAGATGTCACTCAACTTAAAATTCGGCACTCAAGGGTGTGCGGGGGAAGGGAATCACATCTCGTATATTTCCCATCCCCGTCATAAACTGCACCAATCGCTCAAATCCTAAACCAAACCCGGCATGGGCAACAGTACCATAGCGCCGTAAGTCTAGATACCACCAAAACTCCTCTGGATTCATTCCCTGATTCTGGATGCGCTGCTGGAGAACATCGAGGCGTTCCTCCCGTTGGGAACCGCCGATAATTTCCCCAATCTTCGGTGCTAGCACATCCATGGCGGCGACGGTTTTGCCGTCATCGTTCAAACGCATATAGAATGCCTTGATCCCTATGGGGTAATCGCTAACTATAACGGGTTTCTGAAATAATTCCTCTGCCAAATAGCGCTCGTGTTCCGACTGTAAATCTGTCCCCCACTCAACGGGGTACTCGAACTTGCGGTCAGCTTTTTCTAATTGCGCGATCGCATCGGTATAAGTAATTCGCTCAAACTGATTGTTGATAATATTTTCCGCCGTTGCCAGAACGCTATTATCTATCCGCTTATTGAAAAATTCCATGTCTTCGGGACAGTTCTCTAGTACCGAGGAGAATACGTATTTGAGAAACTCCTCCGCCAGATCCATATCGCCCTGTAAATCGCAGAATGCCATTTCCGGTTCCACCATCCAAAACTCGGCTAAATGGCGGGATGTATTGGAATTTTCCGCCCGGAATGTCGGACCAAAGGTATACACATTGCCAAATGTCATCGCCATCACCTCGGCTTGCAGTTGACCACTAACCGTCAGGTAAGCTTGGCGTCCAAAGAAGTCCTGGCTAAAATCGACCAATTGATCTTCGGTTTTGGGAATCTCGTTGAGGTTGAGATTGGTTACAGTAAACAGTTCTCCCGCCCCTTCACAATCGCTCGCGGTGATAATCGGGCTGTGAATCCACAAAAACCCCCGTTCCTGAAAGAATTGGTGGATAGCACTAGCACAGGCGTTACGCACCCGTAACACAGCACCGATGGTATTGGTACGCGATCGCAAATGTCCAATGGTTCGCAAAAACTCAAAGGAATGGCGTTTTTTCTGTAGTGGATAGGTGGCGGGATCAGCTTCCCCATAAACCTGGACAGAATTCGCTCTCAACTCAATCCGTTGACCTTTTCCCGGAGATGGCACCAATACGCCAGTAACTTCCACGGACGCCCCAGTGTTGACCCGTTGGAGAGTCGTTTGATAATCGGGTATATCAGGATTCAGGATAACTTGCAAATTTGCCAAACAGGAGCCATCATTCACCTCCATAAAGGCAAACTCTTTCAGTTCTCGTTTGGTGCGTACCCAGCCCTGGATGGTTACAGTTTCATCCGGCTGACCCGCGCGTAAAAGTTGTGCGATCGGTTTCTTTTGCATAATTTTGACAGTTTACCCAAATCAGTCCTACCTAATCTGCCCATTTCTGGACAATTGATTCAGCTTTTTTTATTGTCAGTTGAATAGGAAATCAAGTTAGGGATCAATTTAAAACACTATAGGATCAATTATTTTCGCGAATAAGCGGGGAATTTGTCATGAGCTGGAGATAGATCGTTTCACCGCCTTGGCGTGGATCAATCTTTCAGGCTCGGCGACTAGAAATCCGGGTAGAAACGGGATGGACAGATTCGGCGGTTCATTAACTATTGTGAAGGGTTGGGTCATCACTTGGCAAGGAGCTTACTTTTGGTCGGGATCTGGAAAACCTCTCTCCAAACCTCTCTCCTACAAGGAGAGAGGCTTTGAATTCTCCCCCTTCCGTGCAACAAAAGCTCTCGCATCCTCTGGCTTCCCCCATAGAACAAAATGTTTGATATCGATTTTTCTAGATGGCGTGAAAAGTCAGTGCAAGGAGAAGGGAGTGAGAGTTGGAGTGTAGGAGATTATGTAGGGGCGGGTTTGACTACTATCTCTTTGATTGTACCCAGATGAGACTAAATCCGCCCCGACTCCTCACCCAGCACAAGATTTGAGCAACCAGCCGATCGCAATCCCCAGTCCGCCAAAGCGAACGGCTTGCCAAAAGGGTTCTTTCAAAGCACTCCAGGAAAAAAGGCGACTCTCTAGATTGAGTTCAATAGTGTCAAGCTGCTGCTTAATTTGCCCGAGTTCAGCTTTCAAAGCGGGTTGGTTACGGATTTGACGGGGGGATTGTCTAATTTGCTCGCGACGGTGCTGAAGCTGGGCTTGTCGCTGCTGATCCCGTTGAACTTGTGCATAGCGCTCTTTGAGAGCTTCCAGCGATCGCTCGACCTCAGATAAGGCTTGCTCAAATTCGTCAGCATCTGGATTTTGCTGATTGGGATCAGAATCAGCGCTCATAAGGGAACAGGTAACAGATCAATACAATCGTGAAAAAAGATACAATCGAAAACGAAAGCCCCAAGAGCATGAGCTAGGGGATTCACTTAATAAACTTATACCTAGACCGATGGAATTGACAAAAACCGATAGCCTCAAGGATGCCAGTACCCTGGAACTTGCCCAAGCCTTGGCAGAACGCTTAGGAATTACGCCCCAAGATTGGCATCGATTAAAGTCAAATCGCCCAGCTAGAGCCAAGGAGCAAACAGCAGCGGCTTTAGTCTTTCTGCTCAAAGAACAGCCAGAGGAAGCTCTAGAACGGCTGCGTCAGGCGTCAGGATGGCTGGATCACTCGATCTCAGCCCCCCCTTGCCCAACCCATGGAAATCGCGATCGCTAGGGAATCAAAGGTAACCTTGATCGACTCTTCATGTGCTTACACACTCGCAGTTCAGTCCCTTGCGGATTCCAGTGAACTTGATCGAAAATTTGGTAGAGGAGGCATAACCCTCTACCATTTTCGGATTCATCATGGGGCAAACCGTCGTCCGAAATCTCTTGACGACAAGGCGGAGAAAAGCCGGGACCTTGATCTGAGATTATCCACCAATATTCGTCATTGATGACACAAAAGTGAACCATTACGGTCTTACTTGGGTCTAAATTATTGCCGTGCTTTGCCGCATTGACCAATGCCTCTTGGAGTCCAAGTCGGATCTCCGGTCGCCATTTGCGCGGAATTTGTTCGACAAGTAGGTCGAGAATTGGGCATAGGTAAAGGGTAGAAGCAAAGCTAATTGTTCCCCAGTTGCGTTCAACTGGGCGCAAAGATGATACAGCAATCACTTAAAAAACCCCTAACTTTTTGTTGGTGGACTGGATGCATGACACGGGCTATTGCCGTGTTTTTTGATCTCATTTTTCTCAAACCAGACTCTCCACACTCAGGTATGAGTTATAATAAAGGTTTGTCCAGATTTTGTATACTAGCACCCTAATCTTTGAATGCGCTGATCAAATTTTGTAGAATCCTCATGCTCAATCTTGAGTTTCTCTGAACGTCAGCAGCTTGGTGAGCTTCTTATGGTTGTGGTGAATACTTTCAACTACTGCCCATTTATTGGTAGATTGTGGTATGATAAGTCAAATTTTTTTCTAAGGGGTAGTTTTTCTCTGAATTAGTTAGAGAATGGACTTTATCTACTATTGTATCGAAACTCTCCTTTAAACACCAGAGCTTTGTTTTAAATTGGGGATTCGTCATTCATTAGGGAACAGGGAACAGGGAACAGGGAACAGGGAGCAGGTAAGGTAGAATTTTGAGTTAACTTCCCCATCTCCCCCTGCTTCCCCTGCTCCCCCTGCTTCCCCTGCTCCTGATAACTGGCTCACTGATAACTGATAACTCCCTCATCCCTCCTGTTTCTCCAGGAACGCCGCGCACTCAACATGGGGTGTTTGGCTAAAGAAGTCTGCTGGTTGAACGTGGGTTAATTGATAGCCACCCAGATGACAGAGGCGTTTAATATCCCGTGCTAGGGTGGCTGGCTTGCAGCTAATGTAGACAAGGCGTTGAGGTAGAACTGACAGCAGGGTATCAATCACTTGGAGGTTGCAGCCCTGGCGTGGCGGGTCGAGTAATACGATATCTGGCGTGATCCCCAGTTGCGGCAGCACAGTTTCCACTGTTCCTGTCTCAAAAGTGACATTGGTAATCCCATTAATCTGGGCATTGATTTGGGCTTGCTCCACGGCTGTCCCTTGCACTTCGATCCCCAATGCCTGATGTACCTGTTTAGCTAAGGGTAGGGTGAATGTACCAATGCCACAATAGGCATCGACGAGATATTCTGTTCCTTGGAGTGCCAGCTTGTGCTGAATCACATTGAATAAAGCTGCTGCGGCTTCGGTGTTGACTTGGAAAAAGGTATCGGGTCTTAATTGAAACTCTAAATCCGCGAATATCTCCCGCAGATACGGTTGACCTCGGACACAATGGGTTTGATCACCGAAAATGACATTGGTACGGTGGGGATTCACATTCACACAAACACCCACCAGGTTAGGATCGCGATCGAGCCAGGTTTGGGCTTGCGTTTCCAGATTGGTTAAATTGGCATCAGTTGTGACTAAGGTTAAAAGCATTTCCCCAGTCCGGCGTCCAATCCGCAGTGACAGGTGACGCAATCGCCCTTGATGACGGCGTTCGTTGTAGATTGACCAACCTTGTTGCTGAATATCCTGCTTGATTTGGGCTAATAGGGGATTTAAGCGATCATCTTGAACGGGGCATTGATTCAGGTTAATTAGCTGATGCGTCCCTTTCTGGTAATACCCAGCTTGAACTTGACCCGTTGGCGATCGCCGCATCGGATAGGTGGCTTTGTTCCGGTAAGCTAGGGGAGAGTCAGCGCTTAAAATCGGGGCGATTTCGATTGAAGTGAAGCCGCCGATACGAGTTAAGGCTTGCTCTATCAGATTTTCTTTGACTGATCGCTGATACTGGGGATCAACATGCTGCCACTGACAACCGCCACATTTATCTGCCACGATGCAGTGGGGGCGAATGCGATGGGGAGAGGGTTCGAGAAGTTGATCCAGTTTCGCGATCGCGTAATTGGGTTTGACCCGCACCAGTCTGACGCGGACGTGATCCCCGGTTACCGTGTTGGGGACAAAAACGACGCGATTCCCCAACCGTCCCACACCATCGCCCCGATCATTTAGGTCTGCGATCGTCAGTTCCACCAGTTGACCTTGTTGCCACTGATCAGGGGAAACGGGGGGACGAGGGGGCGAGGAGACAGAGTGATCCATAAAAATAAAATGTAGATGTGTGAATAGTGACCAAAGGGATTGCCAGATTGTTACAAAAGAGGCGTATAAGGGATGGCTAAGAAGGGCGGGTTTTGTTGTTCAGTTATTGGTCTTAATTAGCATTAGTCCCTAAACCCGCCCCTACACTTGACTTTTTGCTTCTTGCGACCGCTAACTTTGGTTACTGCACCTGGAACACCTGGAGCCCCCCTACACCTGGAGCGCCGCGTCTCAACCGAAAACTTTTCGCTCGACTGACTTTATTTGTTGTAGCTTGAGTCGCTAAACTACAAATGTTATCTAAGTTAACCCAATAAGATGAGCGTAGTTAGCCAAGTTATCCTCCAAGCCGACGACGAGCTGCGGTATCCCAGCTCCGGTGAACTGATGGGTATTAAAGCCTTTTTGCAGACGGGTGAGCAACGGATGCGTATCGCTTCCACCCTAGCAGAAAATGAAAAGAAGATTGTCCAGGAAGCCAGTAAGCAGCTCTGGCAAAAGCGTCCTGACTTTATCTCACCAGGAGGCAATGCTTATGGGGAGCGCCAGCGATCGCTATGCCTACGGGACTATGGCTGGTATTTGCGATTGATTACCTATGGTGTTCTAGCTGGAGGAAAGGAACCGATTGAAAAAATTGGTTTGATTGGGGTCAAGGAGATGTATAACTCTCTTGGCGTCCCCGTCGCCGGAATGGTCGAATCGATTCGTTGCCTCAAAAATGCCTCCTTGGAGTTGCTAAGTCAGGAAGATGCCATGGAAGCGGCTCCTTATTTTGATTACATCATTCAATCGATGTCCTGACTCGAGACAACATTACTTGGTCATCAGGTCACCTTTGGATTGGTGATTCGGGATTCGGGATTCGGGATGGGGAAGCATTTTGCTCATAAGTATAGATTCCCAATTTTCCCAATCACCGCCTCATCTCACCAATCCTCAATGATTTATTGACAAATCCTTGATGATCAAGTATAAAAAACCGACAGTCTCTATGGGGAGAACCTGTCGGCTATTTGTGTGTTCCCTATTGATGACTCGGCTAGAGTTCAGTCATTAGCTAGTATGCAAAATTAATCCGCCTGAGGATTGCGATCTCGATCAGTGATTGGTTGTGAACTTGATCGTAGCCAATTGTAATGTTTGCTGGTGAGGCGAGATGTATTACACCAACCGAGGCTCTAGGCTATGTTGTTTGTCAAAAAACTGCCTTGGACTTCCTTATCGATCTTGTTCGCCACCCATTGCGTCTTTGGCTGGTTGATCGCGGCTTCTGAGTTAATCGCAGATGCGGATAGACCTTGGGTATTGTGGCTGATGGGGGCAATATATATCGTATTTATTGATTTAGCCCTAACTGCCCCACTAACGCTGATTCAGAGCGTTTATAGCAGTTGGCTGAAGTCAGATACTCGCGCTTTTATTTCCGTGATTGTGGGCGCTTTTTTGGCAGTGTTGATTCTCTGCTGGATACATGTTTTTGTCCGAATTCTGGTGCTGCTATCAGCCGGGGCGTTAGTGCGGTTAGATTTGCAAGTTGCCAACTTTGGTGAATGGAAAGCTTTCAGTGTTTTGGTCATCTTTTCCCTGGTTGGCTATGGGTTAGGCATAATTGCACAACAGATCATGAGCAGTATTTTATGAAGGTCATTTGTCAGGGAATAGTTAATAGTTAACAGTTAAGGTAGAGTTTTGAGTTAACTTACTCATCTGCCCCATCTCCCTCATCTCCCTCATCTGCCCCCTGCTGCCCCTGCTGCCCCTGCTACCCCTGCTTCCCTCCAAACTTTAATCCCTTTGTGGGAGTTGAATTTTCACAGCACCTTCTGGGGTGATGACTACTTTGCCGCCGAGTGCTTCAATCTGATTAATGGCACGTTGACGAGTGCGATCGTCCATAGCGTTTTGTAGCACCATTGACCAAGCACTGACTTGGGCTGATTTGCTTGAGGGATTGCGGGCAAGAAACTGGGCGGTTTGGCGGGAAATTGAGGCAATATACTGACTTTCTTCATCTTCATAAGTGCTTGCCCATTCTGCGGCTTTCTCAAAGGATTGGCGGGCGGCTTGGGCGTCACCGAGGAATAACAGTTCATCAATTGCCTTATAGCGCCAGATGTAATAGGATTTGCGAGGGACTTTGGGGGAAAGCTGCTGGAGTCCTTTTTCCATTAGTTCTACTGACCGATCTGGCATACCAGCATAGAGGGATGTGCTACCTGAAAGGAAAAAGTAGGCGTCTAAGAAGCGGGGGTCACGGGTTAGAATCACTTCAAAGTAGTCTGGGCTAAGTTGATAGCCGGTGACATCACGAGCTTTATCATCACCAAAATATTGCAGGAAATTGAGAAAAACCCAATCGGCTACTAGGTTATCAAATCCGAATGTTGGTACTTTCTGGAGGAGATTTAGGCGTACCTTTTCGGCTTCGATTTGGCGTTGTAGTTCTAGGGAAGAAGGAGTTTCGCCTTTGCCTTGGAGTTGATTAAGTTGGGGAATTTGCAACACCCCCACAGCAATGATACAGAGGAGGGCAATTAGGGAAGGAATGAGAGATTGGCGTAGGGGTTGAGGAGATTGGGTCAGCATTTTTTGTCAATGTATTGATTATGGGTTAGGGCAGTTGAAACACAGCCACACCAATAAAACCAGCCTAATACATCGGTTAAGAAACCGGGTTTCTTGGGGTGATCTTACCCCTCCTTGACCCTTCCCTTGCCAAGGGGAGGGTCAAGGAGGGGGCGATCGCACAATTGAAGATTCAACCCAACTTGATAGTAAGATTGAAAAATGGCTTACCTGCTCTCTGCCCATGCCCAAATGGTTTAACACGGCAGGACCGTGCAAAGCGGACATTCACTACATGCTCCCTCCCTTAACTCGGCTACCCCAGCTAGAGCGACTGATTGAACAGCAGGGCTATTTTGTCATCCATGCGCCTCGGCAAACAGGCAAAACCACCGCCATGCTTGCCCTAGCCCAGCACCTTACTGCCATTGGGCAATACACCGCCGTGATGGTATCCGCAGAAGTGGGCGCCGCCTTTCCCCATGACCCCGGGGCGGCGGAAAAGGCGATGCTCGACGCTTGGAACGATGACGCCACCTTTTGGCTTCCCCCCGAACTCTATCCTCCAGAGTTTCCCGTCTCTGAGCCAGGGCGACAGATTGGGGCGGCGCTGAGTGCTTGGGCGCAACAGTCCTCGCGTCCATTGGTTGTGTTCATTGATGAAATTGATTCTCTGCAAGATGAAACCTTAATTTCTGTGTTACGCCAGCTCAGAAATGGTTATCCGAAGCGACCAAACGGATTTCCCCAGGCGCTGGCGCTGATTGGGGTGCGGGATGTACGAGATTATAAGCTGGCATCTGGAGGGAGTCGCCGTCTGAATACCTCGAGTCCGTTCAATATCAAGATTAAATCCCTAACTTTGAGAAACTTCACCTGTACCGAAGTCGCCCAATTGTACGAGCAGCATACTACTGAAACCGGGCAGGTGTTTGAGAGGGAGGCAGTAGAGCGAGCGTTTGGATTAACTCAGGGTCAACCCTGGTTGGTGAATGCCTTAGCCAAAGAAATTGTGGAAGAGTTGGTTACTGAACCGACTCAACTGATTACTGTAGATCATATTGAGACAGCCAAAGAAATTCTGATTCAACGCCAAGATACTCACCTGGATAGTTTAGCTAGTATTCTGCGAGAAGACCGAGTGCGGGCGGTGATTGAACCGATGTTGATTGGGCAAGAGTTAGCGGATATTCCTCAAGATGATTTGCAATTCCTGATTGATTTAGGCTTGTGTCGCATGAGTTCACAGGGCGGTTTAGCGATCGCGAATCCAATTTACCAAGAAGTGTTACCTCTGGTATTAAGCCAAACCCCGCAAGCCTCCTTACCCCAAATTTCCCCCAGTTGGTTAACGCCTGAGGGGAAACTTGATCAAGAGCAACTGCTGCAAGCCTTTCTCAGCTTTTGGCGACAGCATGGGGAACCCTTACTCAAAAGCGCCCCCTACCATGAGATTGCGCCTCATTTGGTCTTAATGGCATTTTTGCATCGGGTGGTGAATGGAGGCGGTACTCTAGAGCGAGAATATGCTATTGGCTCGGATCGGATGGACTTATGTCTGCGCTATGGGGATGTCACACTGGCGATGGAGTTGAAAGTATGGCGCCAGGGACGCCCTGACCCGATACAAGCTGGACTCGATCAGTTGGATCGGTATCTGGCGGGGTTAGGGCTGGAGACAGGTTGGCTGGTGATTTTTGACCAGCGCCAGGGACTTCCACCGATTGCTGAACGCACCACCACAGAGTCGGCAAAGACACCCTGCGATCGCCCAGTTGTTGTGATTCGAGGTTGAGGATTATGCGGTTTCCAACTTAAAGATTTAGGATACGATAATTCCACCACGCCCAATACAATTAACAGGAATAGGAATAAGAGATCGCGCCAAGGGAGCGATCGCATGATTGAATTGACCAGAAGGGAACAGGCGATCCTGGTAGGGGCGAGATGTACCTCATCAATGAATAATTACAATCCATTCAAATTGTAAGCTTTTGGATTCTTTCTGTTCACTGATTCGGTGGATGCAGTCCGGCTAAGATAAGTAGGCGTCGAAGATTTACGACTCCCGGACGGTTGAGCGATTTCCTGGCTCAGTGCTGTGGGGATTCGTTCATAGTCAGACGGCATGGGAAGGTTGGGATGTCAACTGAATTTGTTGGTTTAAGCGGATTAGGTCAATATTCCTAATCTGCGCGAGTTGGATCAGGGCTTCTAATCGTTTTACTCGCTTCTCCTCTAACAAATCTTCGTAACAAATTAGTTCCTGATATTCCGCTTCGCTCAGTTCACCCCATTCACAGCGATCGCGTAATGTGTTTAGATGGACTTGTTCCTCTTCACAGATATGGCTCTCTATCACCTCAAGCAATTGGGCTTCTTGGGGACTCACTGTTGTCGGCTGAGGCGGCTGCGCTAAAAATTCCAATAGCTGCACAACTGCTATCAATTTGTCCTGAGGTAGCTGTCCAATCAGCGCGTTCGCGAAGCGTCTCGAAGAGAATCGCTTTTTGGTGAATATCAGTAGCCGGAGCCATTGTCCATCCCTAAGTTATGGTTAATTCATAGTTTAGCAAATCTTAGAAAGACAACTGCGGATTTGACTGGGGGTGACGGCATTGCGAAAGGGTTCAAATACGGATCTTACCGGAGTTGGAGAAAAGAAAGCGATCGCACAATTCAATTGACCGGAAGGGAATCGGCGAGATTGGTTCAATGCTTGTGTTATTGTTGTCATTATATTATTAGGAGGCGCGGCTTTTCTCCCCGCATAAGCAATATAGAGGAGGTATCCAGCCGCGAAAAATAGATGAAGACAGCAAAATTATTAATTAATGATGATGATCAGGCGATTATATTACCCCAAGAGTTCCATTTTCAGGACAACGAAGTTTATATTAAAAAAATTGGCAATGTTTTAATTTTGATTCCTAAAGCTAATCCTTGGTAAAATTTAAGAGAAAGCTTAAACCTTTTTTCGGATGACTTTATGGAGAATCGGGAACAGCCTAACCTGGAAATTTATGACTGGCGGATCAGCTTGGCGCGATCGCATGATGGAATTGACCCTAACCGAACAGGCGATCGCACAATTGAATTGACCAGAAGGGAACAGGCGATCGCACCATGGAATTGACCCGACGAGAACAGGCGATCGCACCATCTTTTAAGTTATTCCTGTTGTTTAGCCAGAACTATCGGTAAGTACCTGCTTTTCGGAAGGGTGCTTGTTGTGATGTTGCTCGATAGGTGGACATAAGTAGTCAAAGGAATTATCAGTGTGTTCTAAATAGCTGCGTTTCATCTCCATTTGTATATAGTTGGAGATGTAGAGGGGACGTTCGGCAAGGTTGGAGTTAAAATACTGCCGATAAGCTTGAGTCCCCAATAGCATGGAACGGACAACGGAGGTATCAAGAAAATGTTGAGGACTATCTTTAGCTTGCATAGTGTTTAGTCCTCATCGCTACCTAGCTCAATACTAGAGTTAAATTTTACGCAAAAGGGCAGGGTGTCGAAGCCCAAATCTTCCAGTTTTAAAATGGCTTGTTCGACATCTTCATTACTCAATGGGGAATCAACTAAAGTGGTGAGCAGATCGCGAACCCCTTGATACTGATTAGCCTGATAGTCAATCCAGCGATTCTCAAAGGCGATCGCGTCGTAAAAAGCCATCAGGATTTCGGTTAATGGTTCAAAGGGAAACTGATCACGAATAGTCCTCAAGGTTCGCAACAGACTATCTGCGTAGACAGCCGCTATAGGTGTACCACAGTAAGGTTGGATTTTTTGCAAGTCGAGTTGGATAGAGAAAGCATGTTGTTTGGGAGAAAGAAGCTGTACGTCTGGCATGGTTATTTGTGTAAATGATTATTAAGTTATACCGTTTCTCAAGAATCAGACCGATCACCGCCAGTATAACGAAGTTTATATTAAACAAATTAGCAATGTACTGGGAGGGAACAAGATTGGCGCTTGCTGGAAATAAGGGAGCGATCGCACGATTCAATTGACTGGAACCGAACAGGCGATCCTGGTAGGGGCGACCCGCCTGTATTAATTAACAACTCCAATCCATTTAATTTAATTGGGTCGCCCAAAACTTAATCAACAATACCAATACCTTGACGCGACCTCTCCCTAGCCTTCCCCTCGAAGGGGAGGGAACAAGAAAGATTGGCGCAGGCTTGGAATCAGGCTGCGATCGCACCATTGAATTGACCCGAAGGGAACAGGCGATCGCACGATTCAATTGACCGGAAGAGAACAGGCGATCTTGGTAGGGACGACCCTCCTGCATCAATGAATAACTCTAATCCATCCAATTTGATCGGGTCGCCCAATACTAAATCAACAATACCAATACCTTGACGCGACCCCTCCCTAGCCTTCCCCTCGAAGGGGAGGGAACAAGAAAGATTGGCGCAGGCTTGGAATCAGGCTGCGATCGCTCCTATTCAATTGACCCGAATAGAACAGGCGATCGCACTGTTTGTCGTCCGGGGGTAGGGGCGCACGGATGGTGCGCCCGATAAAATTGGCGGGAATAGGTACAAGGGAGCGATCGCACGGTTCGTCGTTGGCGACAATTTAAGGACTGGCTATAGGGAATCGAGCGAGGAGTTGCTCACGGGATACCTGAGATAATTGCAAGAGGTATTGGCTTAACTGTTGGGGGGATAATGCTAATAAAGAAGTGATCCGTGCGGTGAGTTGCTCATCCAATTCTCCAAATCGAATTTTCAGCAAATTTTCGACAATGAAATGCTGTGCTTGTTGAATGGCTGATTCACTGTTTTCCAGTTGAGATAGTTGCAAGAGAAATGGGGTTAATTGCTGAGGGGGTAATGCCGATAAGGGAGTGATTAAAGCCGTCACGGTGGGGGTCAATTGTCCCAGACGAGTCTGGAGGAGGTTTTCGATAATCAGTCGTTGTCCTTGTTGTATGCCTTGTTGCAATCCTTGTTCCATGCCTCGTTGCAGCGCGGCATCCAGTTGTTGCCGATATAGGGGTGCTAACGCCATAATTAACTCCCTCTCCTCTGTGTCTAATTTTTGGTCTTGGTTAGCTTGTAAGTTGGCTTGCAAGTTATACAATAACTCGCTTCGTAGACTGCCGCCGTTGGCTGTCTTCAGGTAATGCGGTGATCTCCTCGATGGCTTGTTGTTGGACTGTGCCTTTTCCGAGAAGTCTCAACCAGAGGGTTTCTGGGGTACGAGGGAGTTGGTGGATGACGACGATGGCTGTTCGGAACGCCTCGTGGAGAAAATAGAGTCCATTGAACCAGTTTTGTTCGTCACCAAAGGCGCCAAAGCTACCCTTGTAAGGGGGTTGAGGCGGTGGGGGTAAGTATCCATAGTTGGGGGAGTTCACTGTCGTTGATGGAGGTGTTTTCCCGTCTGGCGCGTCGCTCTAATTCTGAATGTAGGTCAAATAGTTTAGACAGACAACTGCGGATTTGACTGGGGGTAACGGCGTTGCGAAAGGGTTCAAATACGGCGGAGGTTGTGGCGAAGCGTCCTAAAAGTCCCAGAGAGAGGAGGTAGTCATTGGGGGTAGAAGTGGGGGTGAAGTAAATGTCAACCTGTCGTACTTCCCCAGCAATGTCGCGACTTGTTTCAACGGTTCCTATGGGAGATAAGAGTTGGTCGAGGTATTCCTTAGCAAACTGGTCGTGAGGGAATCGAGTCATTGGGGAATGGGGATAGTCTACGAATGTAGCTGTCTATCTTACCGGAGTTGGAGAAATTTCGCGATCGCACTAAGAGAGTGTGATTAAACCCATCGCATTGTAGGGGCTATTGACCTGCGCCCTGTAAAGTTGACGGAAATGGTAAACAGGAGCGATCGCACAATTGAATTGACCGCAAGGAAATCGGCGAGATCGGTTCAATGCTTGTGTTATTGTTGTAATTATTAGGAGGCGCGGCTTTCTTCTCCCCATAAGAAACATAGAGGAGGTATCCAGCCGCGAAACATAGATGAAGACAGCCAAATTATTAATTAATGATGATAATCAGACGGTTATCTTACCCAAAGAGTTTCAATTCCAGGATGACGAAGTTTATATTAAAAAAATTGGTAATGTACTGATTTTGATTCCTAAAGCTAATCCTTGGCAAACGTTAAGAGAAAGCTTGAACCTATTTTCGGATGACTTTATGAAGAACCGGGAACAGCCTAGCCTGGAAATGAGAGAAACATGGCAATAAGATTTTTGTTGGATACTAATATTTGCATCTACATTATCAGAGAAAAACCCGCCAAGGTACTCGAAAAGTTTCAAAGCCTCAGTCCATCTGATGCAAGCACTTGATCGTGGCATCAATTTAGTTACCAATAACGTGAGATAATTTTCCCGCATTCCCGGCTTGACTTGGGAAAACTGGGTAGTATGACTGGCTGATCAGCTTGGCGCGATCGCACGATGGAATTGACCTAACCGAACAGGCGATCGCATGATGGAATTGACCGGAACCGAACAGGCGATCGCACAATTCAATTGACTAGAACCGAACAGGCGATCTTGGTAGGGGCGACCCGCCTGCATCAATGAACAACCCCAATCCATTTAATTGGATCGGGTCGCCCAATACTAAATCAACAATAGCAATACCTTGACGCGACCCCTCCCTAACCGGACCCTCGAAGGGGAGGGAACAAGATTGGCGCTGGCTGATAAGCTTGGCGCGATCGCATGATTCAATTGACCGGAACCGAACAGGCGATCCTTGTCGGGGCGACCCATCTGCATCAATGAATAACTCCAATCCCTTCTATTGGATCGGGTCGCCCAATACTAAATCAACAAAGCAATACCTTGATTTAACCCCTCCCTAACCCTCCCCTTGCTAAGGGGAGGGAACAACAACGGCTAAATTGACCGGAATGGAACCTGCGATCGCACCATGGAATTGACTGGAAGGGAAAAGGCGATCGCATGATGGAATTGACCGGAAGGAAACAGGCGATCGCACGGTTCGGTTCGTCATTGATGCCGATTTAAGGACTGGCTATAGGAAATCGAGCGAGGAGTTGCTCACGGGATACCTGAGATAATTGCAAGAGGTATTGGCTTAACTGTTGGGGGGGTAATGCTAATAAAGAAGGGACCCGTGCGGTGAGTTGCTCATCCAATTCTCCCAATCGAATTTTCAGCAAATTTTCGACAATGAAATGCTGTGCTTGTTGAATGCCTGATTCACTGTTTTCAAGTTGAGATAATTGCAGGAGAAATGGAGTTAATTGCTGAGGGGGTAATGCTGATAAGGGAGTAATTAAAGCCGCGAGGGTGGGAGTTAACTGTCCCAGACGAGTCTGGAGGAGGTTTTCGATAGTCAGCCGTTGTCCTTGCTGTATGCCTTGTTCTATGCCTTGCTGTATGCCTTGTTCTATGCCTCGTTGCATACCTTGCTGTATGCCTTGTTCTATGCCTCGTTGCCGCTCGGCGTCGAGTTGTTGCCGAAATAGGGGTGCTAATGCCATAATTAACTCCCTCTCCTGTTTACCTAAGTTTTGATGGGTTTGTAAGTTCATTTGCAAGTTATACAATAAATCTAGCGCAGATTGACGCAATGGATGGTTTTCTGGTAATGCGCTGATTTCCTCAATCGCTTGCTGTTGGACTCTACCTTTTCCCAGAAGCCTTAACCATAGAGTTTCTGGGGTACGGGGGAGTTGGTGGATGACGACGATGGCTGTTTTGAATGATTCTCCCATGAAGTAGATTCCCTCTAGCCAATTAGGTTCATCGTTTATGGCTCTAAATCCTGCTAATAATCGGCTTGAAGCGGTGGGAGTGAGAATCCACAACTGGGGGAGTTCACTATCGTTAATGGAGGTATTTTCCCGTCGGGCGCGTCGTTCTAATTCTGAATGTAGGTCAAACAGTTTAGACAGACAACTACGGATTTGACTGGGGGTAACGGCGTTACGAAAGGGTTCAAAAACGGCAGGTTTTGTGGCTAGGCGTCCTAACAGTCCCAGGGTGGTTTGGTAGTCACTTGAGACAGAAGTGGGGGTGAAGTAAACGTCAACCTCTCGCACTTCCCCAGCAATGTCTCGACTCGTCTCAACAGTTCCGATGGGGGATAAGAGTTGGTCGAGAAAGTATGCAAGCGAATTGGTCGTGAGGGAATCGAGTCATTGGGGAATGGGGATAGTCTACGAATGTAGCTGTCTATCTTACCGGAGTTGGAGAAATTTCGCGATTGCGCCGAGCGCAGAAGGGAGGCAATCGCACGATTCAATTGACCGGAATAGAACAAGCGATCCCTGTAGGGGCGACCCGCCTGCGTTACTTAACAACTCCAATCCATTTAATTGGATCGGGTCGCCATTGGCTCAAACCCTTGCACCCAATACAATTGACGGAAATGGTCTTAACCTGCGATCGCACGTTTCAATTGACCCAAACACAACAGGTGATCACACTGTTTGTCGCCTGCACGTAGGGGCGCACGGATGGTGCGCCATATAAGGTTGACGGGAATAGGAGAAACCTGTGATCGCACTGTCCGGATTCGGTAGATTATGTTCAATCAACCCTTTGTTCGCAATAATTGTCTCCTTTAATTTTTCCAGGCTTCATCTAGGGTAAAATTCCGAGGATTTTTCAGGATAAAGATGTTATCTTCTTTAATTAAATCCCCGGTGCAGGATATAGGTATGCGCTCTTGATAGGCTTTAATGGCTTGAATATAGTTATGGTCAAATAACTCGGTTTTGATTTTACATAACTGAGTAAAAATCACGCCGATCAGTGTAATTTTGCCGCTGAGTTGGTCGGGATTAGGCGAGTAAATTTCCATGACGACTCCCTGAATCGTCCGGTTGGATAGTTGACTAATTAAATTTTTGAGAATATCAAGTTGAGAACATTCTTCCGCTTGGGAAAGGGTTTCCAGTAGCCGGTTCATGGAAACGGGAAAATCAGGAACGTCGGGATTTAGGGGTAAGACAAGGTTAAATTGTCCATGAGACTGATTATCTTTCATCCAAATTATTGCCTGGTCAGTTATTTGCTGCTTTTGTTGCCAACCCTGTGCCTGTAAGTAAGTCGCTACCTGTTGGGGATGTATGGCTTTGAGTAATTCAATGTCTTTAACTGTTACATTCATAACCGTTCTCCTGCTATAAGCCGCTGCATTATCGTTTTCAGGACATTGGCAGTAAATATATTGTCTCTGGGTATATACACGGTGATTGTTTCTTGATTCTGGGTGGGTGCTTGATCGGCTAAAGATATCCAGTAAGCGCAACGCTTGAGGCAAAGTTCAGCTTCGGATTGATTTAACCAGTCATTCACTTGGTCAGGGACGATAACGATGATCAAGATTAAGGGAGGATAGCGATCGCGTATTCTTAGTTCTTCATACTTTTTGACAGAGAGAGGATACCTGAGAGCATTAGCAGTAAGGACTTGTCTAGATGTACATTTTACCTGAACATAGAGGAGAGGAAAGTCTATTATATCTTGATTATTAACGCCTGTGATCATCAGGTCTACACCCAGTCGATCAAGGGGTGTGGTTGTTCTCTGGACGGCACAACCTGCAGTGGCGGCAATGGCATAAATATAGGCATAGCTAAATTCTTCTTTCTGAATGTTACTATCCACTTCGATATGTACCTGAATGAAGACGATTGTTTGATTAAATCATAAAACTCACCGTTCGCTCATTTGGAAAGGAAACAGGCGATCCTTGTCGGGGTGACCCTCCTGTATTAATTAACAACTCCAATGCATTTAATTTGATCGGATCGCTCTATACTTAATCAACAAAGCAATACCTTGACGCGACCCCTCCCTAACCGGACCCTTGAAGGGGAGGGAACAAAATTGGCGCTTGCTGGGAATCAGGCTGCGATTGCGCGGAGCGCAGAAGGGAGGCGATCGCACAATTCAATTGACCCGAATAGAACAGGCTATCTTGGTAGGGGCGACCCGCCTGCATCAATGAATAACTCTAATCCATCCAATTCGATCGGATCGCTCTATACTTAATCAACAATAGCAATACCTTGACGCGACCCCTCCCTAGCCGGACCCTCGAAGGGGAGGGAACAAGAAAGATTGGCGCAGGCTTGGAATCAGGCTGCGATTGCACAATTAAATTGACCCGAATAGAACAGGCGATCGCATGATGGAATTGACCGGAACCGAACAGGCGATCGCACCATTGAATTGACCCGAATAGAACAAGCGATCCCTGTAGGGGCGACCCGCCTGCATTACTTAACAACTCCAATCCATTTAATTGGATCGGGTCGCCCTTGGCTCAAACCCTTGCACCCAATACAATTGACGGAAATGGGAATAAGGGAGCGATCGCACGATTCAATTGACCGGAATCGAACAGGCGATCACAACATTTGTCGCCGACACGTAGGGGCTATTGACGTGCGCCCGATCAAATTGACGGGAATCGGATAAGAGTGCGATCGCACGGTTCGTCGTTGGCGACAGTTTAAGGACTGGCTTGGGGGAATCTCCCTAGGAGTTGCTCACGGGATAGCTGAGACAGTTGCGAGAGGAGTTGGCTTAACTGTTGGGGGGGTAATGCTAATAAAGAAGTGACCCGTGCAGTAAGTTGAGCGTCCAATTCTCCAAATCGAATTTTCAGCAAATTTTCGACAATGAAATGCTGTGCTTGTTGAATCCCTGATTCACTGTTTTCCAGTTGAGAGAGTTGCAGGAGAAATGGGGTTAATTGTTGAGGAGGTAATGCCGATAAAGGAGTAATTAAAGCCGCGAGGGTGGGAGTCAACTGCCCCAGACGAGTCTGGAGAAGATTTTCAATAATCAGGCGTTGTCCTTGTTGTATGCCTTGTTGTATGCCTTGTTGTATGCCTTGTTGTATGCCTTGTTGCAGCCCTTGTTCCTTGGCTTGTTGTCGAGCTGCATCCAGTTGTTGCCGATATAGGGGTGCTAATGCCATAATTAACGCCCTCTCCTCTGTGTCTAATTTTTGGTTTTGGTTGGCTTGTAAGTTGGCTTGCAAGTCATACAATAACTCTAGCGTAGACTGCCGCATTTGGCTGTTTTCGGGTAATGCGGTGATTTCCTGAATGGCTTGCTGTTGGACTGTGCCTTTTCCTAGAAGTCTCAGCCACAGAGTTTCTGGGGTGCGAGGAAGTTGATGAATCACAACTAGGGCGGTTTTGAGATACTCTGGCAAAAAATAAAGTCCACTTAACCAGTTTTGTTCGTTGCTTACGGCTCCGAATCCTGCTAGTAATCGGGTTGAAGCTGTGGGGGTAAGTATCCATAGTCGGGGGAGTTCACTGGGGTTCAGGGAAGCAGAGTCCCGTCTGGCGCGTCGTTCCAATTCAGCATATAGGTCAAACAGTTTAGAAAGACAGCTGCGAATTTGACTGGGGGTAACGGCGTTGCGAAAGGGTTCAAATACGGCGGAGGTTGTGGCGAAGCGTCCTAAAAGTCCCAGAGAGAGGAGGTAGTCATTTGAGATAGAGGTGGGGGTGAAGTAAACATCAACCTCTCGTACTTCCCCGGCAATATCTCGACTTGTCTCAACGGTTCCGATGGGAGATAAAAGTTGGTCGAGGTAGTCTTTGGCAAATTGGTCGTGGGGGAATCGAGTCATTGAGAAATGGGGATAGTCTACGAGTTTAGCTGTCTATCTTACCGGAGTTGGGGAAAAGAAAGCGATCGCACCATGGAATTGACCCGAACCGAACAGGCGATCGCATGATGGAATTGACCGGAACCGAACAGGCGATCGCATGATTGAATTGACCGGAATAGAACAAGCGATCCCTGTAGGGGCGACCCGCCTGCATTACTTAACAACTCCAATCCATTTAATTGGATCGGGTCGCCCTTGGCTCAAACCCTTGCACCCAATACAATTGACGGAAATGGTCTTAACCTGCGATCGCACGGTTCAATTGACTCAAACACAACAGGCGATCGCATGATTGAATTGACCGGAAGGAAACAGGCGATCCTTGTAGGGGCGACCCGCCTGCATCAATGAACAACCCCAATCCATTCAATTCGATCGGGTCGCCCAATACTAAATCAACAATACCAATACTTTGACGCGACCCCTCCCTAACCGGACCCTCGAAGGGGAGGGAACAAAATTGGCGCTTGCTGGGAACCAGGCTGCGATCGCGCGGAGCGCAGAAGGGAGGCAATCGCACCATGGAATTGACCGGAAGGGAAAAGGCGATCGCACTGTTTGTCGTCCGGGGGTAGGGGCTATTGACGTGCGCCCGATAAAATTGATGGGAATAGGAAACAGGAGCGATCGCACGATTGAATTAACTGGAACCGAACAGGCGATCGCACGATTGAATTGACCGGAAGGAAACAAGCGATCCTTGTAGGGGCGACCCGCTTGCATCAATGAATAACTCCAATCCCTTCAATTGCATCGGGTCGCCCTTTACTTAATCAACAAAGCAATACCTTGATCTGACCTCTTCCTAACCCTCCCCTTCAAGGGGAGGGAACAAGATTGGCGCTTGCTGGGAATAAGGCTGCGATTGCGCGGAGCGCAGTGCCGGAGGCGATCGCACGATTGAATTGACCGGAAGGAAACAGGCGATCCTGCTAGGGGCGAGATGCACCTCATCAATGAATAATTACATAGTAAGCTTTTGGATTCTTTCTGTTCACTGATTCGGTGGATGCAGTCCGGCTAAGATAAGTAGACGTCGAAGATTTACGACTCCCGGACGGTTGAGTGCAAGTGCTGCGATGGTTGCACGACCGCAGGGGGTTGGACCGAGTAGTTGAGTTAAATCTTCACTCCAATCAAAATGCTCTGTCCAATTCTGCTGACGAGGATTGAATAGGGCAATCTCTTGTCCAGTCTGTGGGTCAGGATAAACAGTGCGGGTGTATTTACGACCATTACAGCCGAAACACGCCCAGGCTAGATTTTCAGTAGTGGTTGCTCCGCCTAGTTGCCGAGGCTTAATATGATCAACGGTAAAGCTATCAGGAGAGAATTCATCTGGGCAACGGCAGTATTCGCATCGATGCTTCGCCCGTTGAGCGATTTCCTGTCTCAGTGCTGTGGGGATTCGTTCATAGTCAGATGGCATGGGAAGGTTGGGATGTCAACTGAATTTGTTGGTTTAAGCGGATTAGGTCAATATTCCTAATCTGCGCGAGTTGGATCAGGGCTTCTAATCGTTTTACTCGCTTCTCCTCTAGCAAGTCTTCGTAACCAATAAGTTCCTGATATTCCGCTTCGCTCAGTTCACCCCATTCACAGCGATCGCGTAATGTGTTTAGATGTACTTGTTCCTCTTCAGAGATATGGCTCTCTATCACCTCAAGCAATTGGGCTTCCTGGGGACTAACTGTACTCGACTGAGGCGGCTGCGCTAAAAATTCCAATAGCTGCACAACTGCTATTAATTTGTCCTGAGGTAGCTGTCCAATCAGCGCGATCGCTTTTTGGTGAATATCAGTAGCAGGAGCCATTGTCCATCCCTAAGTCATGGTTAATTCATATTTTAGCTTTATCGGCGAGAAGCCTCACGGTCTAATCTCTGATTGACCGTGAATCGCACGATTGAATTGACCGGAAGGAAACAAGCGATCCTTGTAGGGGCGACCCGCCTACATCAATGAACAACTCCAATCCATTTAATTGGATCGGGTCGCCCTCGGCTTAAACCTTTGCGCCCAATACAATTGACGGAAATGGAAACAACCTGCGATCGCACCGTTTGTCATTGGCGCATGGACAACCCCAGCTTGCACCCTTGCTTAAGTCAGATGATCGCTTTAGGTACAGAAGTGGGTAAGTTAAAGAGAGTGCCTCGGTTGATAGTCTGGAAGTCGATAGGGTCGCAAGGACAGCAATCACCATTGATTAACCTCAACGATATCAATTTCGTTCTCTTTCCCGATTGGACTCAACCTGAGGAGTTCTTAGAACGTGATTTACAACAAGTGGTAAGGATGAGTGCGACTCATCTGGCGAGTCGGTATATCACGTTGTTGATTGATACAAGTACCATTGCTCAAGCTGATGCTGAACTGTTTTTGTCTGGTGTGACAATGCATCTTTTGATGGCAGAAGATTTCCAGGTTACTGAAGGTGCGGAAATTGTACTCACGGGCAAGCTGAGTTGTAGTGAGTGGCAGGCTCTTTTGCCTCATATTCAAGCTAGACTGGTTTTGGAGTGTGAAAATCAGTTGGCAATTTCCCACGCTCACGCTGAATCTATTCCTGCCTATGATTTGGCAAGCTTGAGTCAGAAAGATGCTAGATTTTTTTTGCAGGAATTGGGGGATGGGTTATTTCAACAGGGAAAATGGCAAGCGGCTAGGGAGTGCTATGAAAAAATTCTGGCAGTTGGGCTTGGAGATGCAGAACTGTATTGGCGGTTGAGTGAATGTTTGAGATATTTACGGCTGACTGATGCAGCGATTAGCTTTCTTACTCAAGGAATTGAATTGTACCCAAAAGAAGGTAAGCTGCATTTCTCGTTAATCATGAATTTGCACGCCATGGGTCGTATTCAAGAGGCAAGAAACCGGGCGAAGATTGCTTCAGAATTATTTCCTAGTAATTATAGGTTTAAAATCCTGAAATACTTGCTTTTACCTATAATCTATGATAATCAAGCGGAAATGGCTGGCTATCGACAAGAATTTATCAGAGGACTACAAGCATTAATTCAGGAAACCTCTCTAGAAACCTATGAAAATCAAAAGAATGCTCTGGTAGGGATAGGTAGCCTGACGAACTTTTATTTGCCCTATCAAGCTCAAAATGATCGAGAACTGCAATCTCAGTATGGAGAATTAGTCCATAAAATTATGGCAGCAAACTATCCGCAATGGGTAGTTCTTGTCTCTATACCACCGCTTCGGGCAAATGATAAAATTCGGATTGGTTACGTTTCCGCTTATCTTCACGCTTACAGTGGAACTCTTTGGTTAACAGGCTGGTTGCGTTATTGCGATCGCACCCGCTTTGAGATCTATTGTTACTATACGGGCAATACGCCGGATGCGGTTACCCAACAGTTCCAAAACTATAGTGATGTATTTTACCATAGTCCTGGTAATCTCGAAAACGTTTGTGAACAAATCATTCGGGATCAACTTCATATTCTCGTCTTTCCAGAAATTGGGATGGACCCGCAAATTAGGCAAATGGGGAGTCTACGATTAGTCCCCGTGCAGTGTGTCGCTTGGGGTCATCCGGTTACGACAGGATTACCGACGATTGATTACTTTTTGTCGAGTGAGTTAATGGAACCGGAAAAAGCACAAGATCATTATTCGGAGAGGTTGATTCGTTTGCCAAATATTGGCGTGGCTTATCCTAAACCCTATATTCCGCCACGAGTTAAGTCCCGTTCAGATTTTCAGCTTCGGGAGGATGCGGTTATTTATTTGTGTTGTCAAGCGCCGTTTAAATATCTGCCTCAATATGATTGGATCTTGGCGGAAATTGCCCGTCGGGTTCCTCAGGCTCAGTTTTTGTTTCTGCGGGGTGATTTACTGAAGCCGCGCTTAAATCGGGCTTTTGCCAAAGTAGGTTTGAGGAGTGAAGAGTATTGTGTGTTTCGTGCTATTCCCGAACGGCTAGACTATTTAATGATCAACTTACTTTCCGATGTTTACCTGGATACATTTTGTTGGTCTGGAGGGAATACAACGTTAGAGGCGATCGCCTGTTGTCTACCTATTGTTACCTGTCCTGGGGAATTTATGCGGGGTCGTCATTCGTATAGCTTTCTGAAAATGCTGGGGGTGACACAGACAATTGCTGAGAATGAGGTAGATTATGTGGAAATTGCGGTAAGGTTGGGTGTAGACTCGGCTTGGCGACGGGAAATCGGGGAACGTATGGCACAGCGACTTGACTATCTTTATGAGGATAGGCTTTGTGTGGCTGGTTTGGAGGCTTTTTATCAGCAGATAATACCTTGATCTGACCCCTCCCTAACCCTCCCCTTGAAGGGGAGGGAACAGGTGATCCTTGTAGGGGCGACCCGCCTGCATCAATGAACAACTCCAATCCACTCCATTGGATCGGGTCGCCCTCGGCTTAAACCCTTGCGCCCAATACAATTGACGGAAATGGTCTTAACCTGCGATCGCACCATCTTGGTTGAGGGGTATAGAACAGGCGCACTGTCCGGATTCGGCAGATTATGTTGAAATTGGGGTAAAGTTAGGTGTAGACTCCCCTTGGCGATGGGATATAGGGAAACGTACTATAAATTAACTTTTTATGGACTCTTCTTTTCATCCGATTGATTCCTATTGGAACTATCTTAAACGTATCGGTCTGACCCTGGATTCAGCCGCGTTATTTTATGTAACGGCTAGTCTGGAAAAGACGGATTGGGATGAGCCGACATCGGCTGTTGAGTTGAATAATGTTGCGGTTGTGGCGTTGATTGAAGCGGAACAAAGCCAGGATGCTTCGGTGCGTTTGCTGTATTTTGAGATGGCGGTTGAGGCGTTGAATCGGGGAGTGGAGTTGTCTGGACATCCCCTTTGTGCGGCTCATCTGGCTCTGGTTTATGGGATGACTGGAGAAACGGGACAGGGAATGCAGATGGCGTTTTCTACGTTTATCCAATGTTTAATGCCTGCTTATGTTGAGGAGTCCATTGATTCAGGGATAGTTTATTTGCCTCATGGTAATCATTGTATCGATAGTCGCGGGGAAAAGCTGGCGGAAATTCTCGGAACTGAGAATGGTTATACTCAATCCCTGCGGCTATTAAGTGAGGTTTTGTGTTATTCAGTTCTGGTTTTTTACAATGTTGCTGGACTGCGATTTCTCCATTTAGCGGCTCAACTTTATCCTGAATCGGCTGCGGTTAATTTAAAGCTGGGGATTTCCAGTTTGACGAATAATCAACAGGAAGGATTGTTTTATTTACATCGGGCGAGAAAGCTGGAGCCAGAACGGGGTAATATTTTACAAGCGCTCTATTTGGCTTATCGAGATTTAGGACAGATGGAGAGTGCTAGGGTATGGCGCAGGATTGGTACTCAGTTGAGCCAGGGAACGTCACAGGGGTTAGAGTTGTATTGGACTCGGTTGGCACAAGAGAGTCACGTTAGTTATGTTCCCTTTGAAAATCAGCTTTTGTTAGCTGTAGAGCCTAGTTTACGCAGTATTGTTACCAGTGTGCTGATTACCGAGGGAGATTGGTTTGAGAAGGAAATGGAGTTTTGGCGGAGTTGGATTAAACCGGGGATGACGGTTATTGATGTGGGGGCGAATGTGGGGGTTTATACGTTTAGTGCGGCGCTCAGGGTAGGAGCAGAAGGGCGTGTGCTAGCGGTTGAGCCGTTTTCTGGGTGTGTGCGTTGTTTGCAAGAAACCTGTAAAGTTAATCAGTTAGATTGGGTGAAAGTTTGTGCAGGTGCGGCGAGTGATCACCAGGGTACGGCTCGGTTGGCGTTGCAAGGGGCGAATGAACTGAATCAGATTGTTGAGGGGGAGGGGGAAAGGATGCAGCCAGGAATGTTTGAGGAGGTGCGCTGCTTTACGCTGGATAGTTTGATTGAGGAAGAAGATATCAATCAGGTTGATTTGTTGAAAATTGATGCAGAAGGGCATGAGCTTAAGGTTTTAGAGGGAAGTAGCCGGATTTTAACCGAATTCCAACCTTGTATCATGTATGAGAATATTGCGGGGAGTCAAGGCGCTAACGTGGCTGTGGCTAATTTTCTCAGAGATAGAGGGTATCAGCTATTTCAGTATAAACCTTTCTTGGAGCAGTTACTTCCTATAGAATCGACCGAAGATTTAGCCGGAATGCTAAACCTAATTGCCATGGTTGATAAGAAAACTTTGAAGTAAATAGTTAGCGTTAGCGTTCCCCAAATTATCATATTTTTTTATAAAGTGCTAATAGAGGATGATTAAATGTCGGTATTTCTTTCAAGCTTAAAGAAAAGTGGTCATCTGGATCAGATTCATATAACTCTATGTAATATCGGCTCTCGGAAAGTGGGAGTTGATGATGACTATGCGAGTCAAGGATGGGGTATTTTTGCGCCTCACTTGACTATTTACGGCTTTGATGCTGATGTGGATGCTTGTGATGCAGCAAATGCTGATCTGGAAGCGCGACAGGTGAATTGGACAGAAAAACACATTCCTTTAGCACTGGGAAACTCTGTAGGAGAATCTACACTCTATGTCACTCAACATCCGATGTGTAGTTCCCTATATCCTCCTAATGAACCTTATTTAGCAAGGTTTGCAGGGCTACCAGAATTAGTTAACTTAGATTTTACTATAGGAATTGAGACAACAACGTTAGATGCTTTTTGTCAAAAGGAAGGAATCAATGAAATTGATTTTCTGCAAATTGATGTTCAAGGTGCAGAATTTCAGGTATTAGAGGGAGCGCGTTGGATATTAGAACGTAGTATTTTAGCGGTTCAAGTTGAAGTTGAGTTTTCCAGCTTGTATCTCAATCAACCTCTGTTTGCTGATGTAGATACTTTTTTGAGGAAACAGGATTTTACTTTGTTTGATCTCTCTAAGGCTTACCGTATTCGGGCTAGATCACCAATTCAATCCTCGGTTCATCCTGGACAATTACTCTGGGCTGATGCATATTACTTTCGGGATTTGATAGGAGAGGATAGCAGTATACCTTTAAAAACACCTGAGCAAATTTTCAAGTTAGCTTGCATCGCTGACATTATGAATTTTTCAGATTATGCCTTGGAGTTACTAGAGTATTTAACTCTTCAATATGGCACAGATACTAATTATAATTTTGCTAACACTATTCTAGAAAGTCTTTCTCAGTTTCCTGAACTGGTGCAACAAGGGTTAGATTCGTTACCTATTGTTGCTAGTATTCGAGATTATATATAGTGTCCAAATATTCCAGTCTTAAAATGGCTTGTTCGACTTCTTTGTTATTCAATTCGATATTCACTTTGAATGAAGATGATTTTTTGGATTCAATCACTAGAATGTCTCCACGGTTAATTTTTCCAGGCTTCATCTATGGTAAAATTGCGAGTATTATTAAGAATAAAGACGTTACCTTCCTTGATTAAGTCCCCTATACAGGATACAGGTAAGCGTTCTTGATAGGCTTTAATCGCTTTAATATAGTCATGATCAAATAACTCTGCTTTGATTTTACAAAATTTATCAAAAATCACACTAATTAGTGTGATTTCTCCGCTGAGCTTATCGGGGTTAGGCGAGTTAATTTGCATAACCACTCCCTGAATAATTCTATTGGAAAGTTTAATGATTAAATCATTGAGAATATCAAGTTGGGAACGTTCTTCTGCTTTGGCAAGAGTTTCCAGCAGAAGGTTCATGGAAACGGGAAAATCAGGAACGTCTGGATTTAGGGGTAAGACAAGGTTAAATTGCCCGTGGGATTCTTTGTCTTTGAGCCAAATTATTGCCTGATCTGGTATCTGCTGCTTTTGTTGCCAACCCTTTGCCTGGAGGTAAGTTGCTACCTGTTGGGGATGTATGGCTTTGAGTAATTCAATATCTTTAACTGTTACATTCATAACCGTTCTCCTACTGTAATGCGCTGCATCATGGTTTTAAGTACATTGGCAGTGAATATATTTTCTCTGGGTATATAAACGGTGATGGTTTCTTGATTCTGGGTTGGTGCTTTACCTGCTAAAGATATCCAGTAAGCGCAACGCTTGAGGCAGAGTTCAGCTTCGGATTGATTTAACCAGTCATTTACTTGGTCTGGGACGATGACGACAATTAAGATTAAGGGAGGATAGCGATCGCGGATTCTTAATTCTTCATAGTTTTTGACGGAGAGAGGATATCTGATAGCGTTATCAGTCAGGACTTGTCTGGACGTACATTTGACTTGAACATAGAGGAGAGGGAAGTCTATTATATCTTGATTATTAATGCCTGTGATGATTAGGTCTACACCGAGTCGATCTAGGGGTGTGGTTGTTCTCTGAACGGCACAACCTGCGGTTGCAGCAATGGCATAAATATAGGCATAGCTAAATTCTTCTTTTTGGATGTTAATATCCACTGCGATATTCACCTTGAATGAAGACAAGTGTTTGATTAAATCATAAGAGTGTCTCCCCTGCTTTTTCTTTTACTCAGATTTTACTTGATAGACGTTTTGCACGTTGGGGAATTTGGATATTGACGGCGGTAGCCTTCATGACTCATCAATCTATTTATTCCCTTCCACATAATTTGCCCACATCTGCTCATAAGCTTTTTCCATTTCGCGGGTGAATTGTTTGCCATTCCAGAGGGGAGATGTGTGCTTTGATTGCCGGAGTTTCCAAGATATTTGTTGCCGCAGGGCAGCGTCTTTACCTAAGCGAATACCCCATTCTATATATTCCTCATCAGTCCAGGCAATGCCTTCTTTTACACCCACATTCATCATCATTGTGTAACTGTTACGAGCGGCAAATTGTTCACCAACTCGCGTTACTATAGGAATACACATCCAAAGAGTTTCTAGAGTTGTCGTTGCTCCATTATAGGGATAGGTATCAAGTACCACATCTGCAATACCCAAGTTGGCTCTATGAATTTCCTCTGAAGGAACCATTGGCAGAAAACGCAGGCGATTACCGTTTATTCCTTCTTCTTCTGCAATCTGTTGAAAAAGTCTTTGAAGTGATTCCTGATCTGCTAAACCTTTAATCAGAAAGTAGCTATTCGGCACTTCTTTGATAATTTTCATCTGCCATCGTACTGTATCAGCATGACGCTTGTAACCTCTCTGTGCGCTAAGATATACAACTGCATCACTAGGAATATCTAACTGATCACGCCTTATGCTAGGTACACCCACTTCAAAACCATCAACGGCTATATAAGTTTGAGGTAATCGCCAGATTTTTTCTGTGTAGTAATCCTGCGCGGAATCGGGTAAAACGTAAGGATCAGCAATGAAATAGTCAATTGAGGGTAATCCCGAAGCATCCCAACCCAACCAAGTGACTTGAACAGGGGCAGGTTTCAGCCCCATTACTTCGCAGCTAACATCGGCTGTGCGGCTATCGAGATCTACCAAAATATCAATTTCATCTTGGTAAATTTGGTCAGCTATCTTTATACTATCTTTTCCTAATCGGTGAGCTTTGAATACTTGATTAATATACCATTCTTCTAAAGCATTATTTATGAATTCATTTGTCACAGCATAGGTATAGACTTGAAAGCGATCACGATCATAATACTGAAATATCCATCTAGCTAACCAACCAACAGAATGTCTCCCTAAGCAACTAGACAAATATCCAATTCTTAATGGTTTAGGAGAAATATTCTTCTTTTTATTGAGTAATAAACCTTGGCGGTATCGTACTGATTGTTCATTCGCATAAATTTCTAGATTATTTTGGCAAATTTGAGCGACTTGATTATGAATTAAGCGATTACTTTTTGCATTATCTTTAAAATAACATAGAAAGAAAGTCGAACAAAATAAGCCTAGGACATAACCTTGACTAATATTAAGCGGTTTTTCCTGAATTAGCTCCGATAATAACAATTCGTGCTGTTGAAAAACAGAAAGAGATTCTTGCCAATATCCACCAGCATTCATTAAGGCTCGCAGAAGAATGTGGCTTGTATAAACTTTTGCGGGTAATGTCTGTGCTTCTGAAAAACATAATTTAGCTGTTTCTATGCCTTTGTCATATAGGGTCGCATTTTGATAAAAGGATGCCAGACTCATCATTACCTCTAAACGATTGGCATCTACATTCAGGCATAGCTCAGCCAGCCGTGCGGCTACTCCGGGTTGCTTGATAAAATAAGCAATATCTATAGCTGCATCAATTACAATATAAGTAAAAGCATAAGCATCATCCACATGAGGAAGACAAGCTTCCACGAATTCTAGCAGTAAGGGGTGAAGGGGTGCGTGCTTTAAGCCATTTTTCAGCACCTGAAGCAATAAATCAGAGTCAACTTTCACCTGTGTTTCTGACTGGAGAATCTCTATAACTCCTAGAGACTTTAATTCATCTCCAGTAAACGTCTCCAGCTTGATAGAAAGTTGAATAATCTGCAACAGATTATTGATGTCATTTGGGTTGATTTCCCGGATATGCTGACGAATTGCCCAAGCCAGCGAAAAATCTCCACGCTCTTCTTGCCGCTCAGCTTCAGTTTGTAGAACTTGAAGTAGCTCAGCTGTCCATAAATCAACGTTTTCTGATTCACCTTCCGCTATTGCTAAAAACCAAGTTGTTTGGGCTTCTGCTTCCTGCCCCTGCAACAGCAACATCAAACCTAAATTCCAGTAATGAGACTTGACATCTGGTTCGGCTTCAATGGCTTGTTCATACAGGTTTGCTGCTTTACTGTAGTTTCCCTTAATCAAATATTGCTCAGCTTGCTCCTGCCAGTTACTCAGATTAGTTAAAGAAGATGGAGGATTCATCAGCTATTATTTTCTTAACCTATCATCTTTATAAAACAGAGTGGGTATAATCATTTACCCACTCCAAAAAAATGTCTAACTCAGTTTGGCAAAACCCCTCATAACAATAGTTTCTCTTCTCCTAACCATCTAAGTTTTCATAGGTATCCGGCTCACATTCGGGTGCCTGCTGGGGATCAAACGTCACGGCAGTAAGATCACCTGTGGGACCATTAGCTGACGGAGGTGTCTGTCCCTGACACAACACAGCTAAGGTTGTCGTCTCACTGGTATCCGTAGTGGTTGCTACTCCTACGCCTCCTACATACGCTCTGAGTACCTGCTTGATTGGTTCACCAATATTAGCGACAGCCGTGTGAGTACTACCATCTGCTGCTGCTGCTGGTGCGTCAATCTGGTAATTGTAATTGGTAGTTTGAGTCGAAATACCAAGACCTAATTTGCCGATGTCAGTGGTTGTAACTACAAAATCTGATTTCTCCAGGTAGTAAGCTTGTTGAGAGCGATTCATAGAACCCGTGTACTGTTTCGCTTCCGACTCCTTCGCTTTGTTCGCCTGGTTCAAGAAGGATGGCAGCGCAATAGCAGAGAGAATACCAATAATGATAATAACAACGAGCAGTTCAATCAGCGTGAAGCCCTGATCCTGCTTCTTTTGATTGAGGTGTTGTAGAAACTTAGCTTTCAGTTCAGTCTTCATGAATATTTCCTCTCTAGGGTGGGGGTGTCCGACTTTAACTCCTGAACCTAACTTACCCATCTACGCCCCGTTTCTGATCACCCTCGCCGAAAAATTTTGTTCAACCCTAGGAATATCTCTCAAACTTATCGCTCCAAAAGCACGTAGAGAAAGACTTCCAGCTTCCTTAAAAGTTGCTTTACCTCATCAAACGCCGTCTGTTCACTCACAGGTGCCAACGTCACTAGATCCAAAGGTCGAATTTTCAGCCAGCGTTCCACAATAGCTTTAACCAGCACAGATCCATCCCACAGAGGTAGCAGACAAGCTGCCACCGTACTATCAATCTCCACAGGAGCCAATGCTGGCAGTGTCACATAACTACTGATTACAAACGGCTTCTGCTCAGTAATGCACTTGAGCAAATCTTCCCGCACTTTAGCACTCTTCAACTGGGGATGCAGATGCACCCGTGATTTCTCCCAATCCGACGGCTCCCACTGCTCAACGGGAACTACCAAATCTACTTGACTGGGATGGGCGCACCAGAAGTCCAACAACCTATGTATGGGATGGAGAAGTTCATAAAGATGCAACCGTTCTTCTAACGCAATCTCTGGTAAACTCATCGCCCATAAAGCGGGTAAATTATCCGGTTCTTGAAACAAATCTGTGACATCCCAATATCGCCAGTACACCATACTAACAAATTCCAAATCTGCCTCTCTCAAAGCCGCAAACATTTCCGGAATCGTATATCCTTTATCACCCACCAGCAAATGATTAGACAATAGTGCTGCTCTTCCTTCAGGGGTTTCATAACTTGGATTCCAAGCCCTCGCTTTGAGTTCAACGCCATTCTTCAGGGCTTTCATCGTTTCGATGGCAACCTCTATCTCCATCTCCTCTGGGTTGCCATCCATCAAACCCATCGTTTTAAAGAGTTCTTGAGCGCGAAAATAACCAGATCTCTGGATAGCACTGTGCAGATTCGTGCGAATAATTCCTTGGGGCTTTAAAACCGACTTCATCGCCTTTAGAGCCGCAAATATATCCGGAATCAGATATAGCACCTCATCATTATTAATATAGTCAAATTCCTGACCCAGATTGGCTAAGTCATAAATTGAGAGAACATGGAACTCGACATTCTCAAAGCCATGATGCTGTAACCGTTGTCGCGCTAGCTTAACCGATTCTTCAGAAATATCAATGCCAACGATTTTGGCTCCAGGATTGGCTTCAGCCAACATCAAAGCCTTGTAACC
The DNA here is from genome assembly GCF_040218875.1 of Coleofasciculus sp. D1-CHI-01. Taxonomy (NCBI): domain Bacteria; kingdom Bacillati; phylum Cyanobacteriota; class Cyanophyceae; order Coleofasciculales; family Coleofasciculaceae; genus Coleofasciculus; species Coleofasciculus sp. D1-CHI-01. The sequence goes on along the minus strand of NZ_JAVJQP010000008.1, from coordinate 3,573 downwards.
ACTGCCACAACCAGCATCCAGAATAACTTTTCCTTGGGTTTCGATAACTTTTTGCTGTCTTAAATAATAAGCCGTAACTAGATTATGAATATAGAGAGCATTCAAGTCATCTTTCGGAGACTGATCGAGGGGAACCCTCGGATAAGGTGCCTTTTCAAACTGCTGGCGAATTTTCTCAATGATTTCGGGAGATAGATTGTCCATTGTTAAATTTCATAACACTGATGTCACGGATTTCTAGAAAGGTTAGGGGTGGGGCGATGGGTGTTACTCACACTGATTTTACAGAGAAATACCGATGAGATTCTATCCTACCCCGGATGCCAACCGAGTTTTGGGTGCGATCGCTCCTTCTGTGTCCTTGTCTGATAACTTTATGTGTCGAGTCTATAGGCAGGCACATTTTCCCATTTTGAAAAGTATACCAGAAAAAACACTGATTTCTCAGATTTATCGAAACCGTAGGGGTGGAGATGTGAGAGGTTAGCCCCACTGATTTCACAGACACAGATGGAGGTGTGAGGACATAATCAACGTAAGATTCGATTGAGACAGATATGAAACGGTTTTCTGTGTCAATCTGTGTCATTTAATCGTGAGTCTACAGCAGAGTGTGATTCAATCTGTGTCATCTGTGTTATCACAAAGCGTCTGGATCAACACCTAGCGATCGCATGAGCTTGCTGCATCCGTCAGGTGCATTTGATAATGTAGGTAATGTAGGGGCTCCTCGCTGCACTATTGTTAGGGTACATCCTTTAATGTAATCGAAAAAGCCGGAATCTTTTGTTCACTGGTTAGAAACGATAACTTGGTGGGTTACGGCTCCTAGATAATTAAATGATTTGTTCTCTTAATTGAATACCGCAAGAACCCACCCTACGGCTTAGGGTTGATGGGGTCTATAGGTAGGCATATTTTCCCATGATGAAAAGTATACCATGAATAAACACGCGATCGCATTCACTCATGACAATTTTTACCTCAACCGTCGCACCTCTTCTAAACTCAAGCCAGTGATTTGACTAATCGCATCTTCATCGACAACCCCAATCATTTTCCTAGCCATTTCTACTTTAGATTCCTGAATACCCTGTTCTCTTCCTTCCTGAATACCCTGTTCTCGTCCCACTTGAATACCCTTTTCCATTCCCTGTTCAATTCCCTGTCTCAACGCCAGTTTAATCGCATTCCGTTGATCATGAATATACATTTCTCGCTGTTCTAGCGCTTCTAACTCTTCACGAGTCATATTCGCTTGATTGGCTACTTCAAACGCTTTCCTTATTTCCGGTACTTGCGCCATTGTTTCTGGAATTGTTTCTAATCCTCTAGCACATTTGATAAAGTATATCCATTTATCTGCTACGGTTTCTAATTCTTCCAGCTCTTTGGTAAACTTGGGTAATTCGACAAAGACTAATTCCAACTCATTAATCGGGTAATCCGTCAACAAGTTCTTTTCTTTGAGAACAAAGTTAGATATCACTTGGGGCAAATCCTCAAACATTTCAAAGTCCGTCAGCGTCAACGCAATCACCGGATTCAATAGGGTATAATCGTCTCCCGGTTGCAATTGAATCGAATAGGCTTTAGCAGCGTTATACAATATCCGCTTCTCAAACCCCGATAAATTCAGGACTTGCATCTCTATAATCACCGTTGTCTCATCGGTTAGTTTGGCTTTTACATCCAGAAACGTATCTTTAATTCCCTGAATCTTCGGAGCGAGATAAGGGTTAATTATTTCTAACTCGGTGATGCGGGGATATCCACCGTAGAGGAGGGAATTCAGGAAACTAATTAGAATATCTGGGTTTTGTTCAGAACCAAATATTTTTTTAAAGGCAAAATCAGTTTTTGGATTAATGAAAATCATACTCATTTTCTCCCCATTAAAATTAGACCTAAAAAACACGCTAGCTGCTGTAAGCTCTACTCGAAGAGCTATCCCATGAGCTTCCTGCATCCGTCAGGTGCATTTGATAATGTAGGGAATGTAGGGGCTCCTCGCTGCACTATTGTTAGGGTACATCCTTTAATGTGATTGGAAAAGCCCGAATCTTTTGTTCACTGGTTAGAAACGATAACTTGGTGGGTTACGGCTCCTAGGTAATTAAATGATTTGTTCTCTTAATTGAATACCGCAAGAGCCCACCCTACGGCTTAGGGTTGATGGGGTCTATAGGTAGGCATATTTTCCCATGATGAAAAGTATACCATAAACCAACACGCGATCGCAGATCAGCCGGAGAAAATCAACCAGGCTTTAGAAATACCAATTTTCGATTTGCAATTCATTAAAATTGGCATAATCGGATACATTATTAGTCACTAAAATTAACTGATTCACCTTAGCAATTGCCGCAATTTGACTATCTGCGAACGAGGGAGTTTTGCCCAGTTTAACCAAACGCGCTCTCTCGTGGGCGTGCCATTCTGCGGCGGCTTCATTGTAAGCAAAAAAAGGTAATTTCGCTTTGACTTCTTCCTGAAGATATTGTTCTAAAGCTTGACGCTTTCTTGATGGTGGTAATCGATTCAAACCGAATAACAGCTCGTGCCAGACTATCGTTGCTGTTGACATTTCTCCAGCATAACGGGATAAATTTGCCATAACTCTGGCATCAGGCTTTGGCTTCATCGGTTCAGATATTATATTACTATCTAGCAAAAATCGAAGTGTCACAAATTCACCTCGCGTCCCGGAGATTTATCGCGCACATCGCCAAAAATAGCATCAACATCAATATCTAGTTCAGCAATATTATACCTGAGCCTAAATTCCTCTAACTTGTCACCAAACTTGCCTTTATCCTGATTAATTGGAGTATCAATAATTTCAATTCTTACGACTTGACCTTCAGGAATATCCAGACGTTCTGAAAATTCTAACGTTTGACCGCGTTTAATCGCTGTGATTTGCATAATCGACTCTCCCGATTTGGAAAAATTATAACAGACACAGATAACCGAGTTTAGACTCACTGGGAACCCAATTTTCTCCATCATCAGCTCAATCCTACCCGATATCGCAACAATTGGGTCTTGGGTGCGATCGCTGAAAACGTCAATCTGTGTCATTTAAGAGTGACTTTACAGCAGAATGTGATTCAATCTGTGTCATCTGTGTTATCACCAAGAGTCTGGATCAACACCTAGCGATCGCATGGGCTTGCTGCATCCGTCAGGTGCATTTGATAATGTAGGTAATGTAAGGGTTCCTCGCTGCACTATTGTTAGGGTACATCCTTGTAATGTGATTGAAAAAGCCCGAATCTTTTGTTCACTGGTTAGAAACGATAACTTGGTGGGTTACGGCTCCTAGGTAATTAAATGATTTGTTCTCTTAATTGAATACTGCCTAACCCACCCTACGGCTTACGGTTGATGGGGTCTATAGGTAGGCACATTTTCCCACGATGAAAAGTATACCATGAATAAACACGCGATCGCATTCACTCATGACAATTCCTACCTCAACCGTCGCACCGCTTCTAGATCATCATCGGTGACGCCATTTACCACAAGGGTGCACGTCTGGCTGTGCTACCCTACGCTGTTCGGCATTTA